>VBAB01000236.1:0-4106 GCA_005888525.1 Alphaproteobacteria bacterium | reverse complement strand
TTTGACTTTGGCCGCCTGCGCGATTTCGACCGGCTGCGGAGCGGGAGGCTGCGTCACGGGTGCCCCCACGCGCTGTGGCGGCCTCTGGCTTTGCGCGGCGAGCGAGCCCGCCGACAGAACGAGCACGAGGCTGGCAGCGACACCTGCTACGCAACGCATGGGACCCTCCCTCAGGGACATCTATCCATGGCCACCCGAACGCCGAGAAATCAGGGCCTGATGTAGGCGTAGCCCTGCTTCTGCAATTCCATGAGGCGCACCACGCCGGAGGGCATGACCTTGGCCTCGCTGATCAGCTTGACGGGCTTGCCCTCCGCCTTGGCCTGATTGGCTTGCGTGTTGCCGCAGGCGAGATGCGCTCCTTCACCGGGCTCGTGTCGGCGCGCAGCATGTGCAGGCCCGGTCCGTACGTCACGATCTCGATAGCGACCATCTCGCCCTTCTCCTTGTAGTAGTCGAGGACGTTCTTGGCGTTGTTCAGCGCCAAGTCCATCACGGCTTTGTCGTTCTGGTTGACCTGGATCGCGACCTTGTGCATCGCCGCGGGAGCGGTCTTCGTGACCTTGGTTTGGGCCGCCTGCTTGACGGTCGCCTGCGCCTCGGCCGCCGAGGCGGCCAGGAGGCCGGCGAGTGCAGCGGCGGCAGTGAGGAATACGAAACGGTTCAAGCGACTCGAGATCATCATCGGCTCCAGGTCAGGTTGGCACGAACGTTGCGGACGGGTGGCCGGCCGACAGTGCGGCGGCAAGGCAAATACTTCGTTTTCGACGCGAGCACCCATACGGGGCCTGCACCGGCAGCGATGCCAAGGAAGGTAGAAGGTGCGCCGCCGTCCCCGTTCGACCCAAGTCCGCCCACACCCCTGCGGCGAACTTTGGCCACGTCGTGTGCTGCCCCCTTGGACTTCGCGAGCACGATCAGTAGCGCCAATAGCAAGGTGCCAACGCAATTAGGACGATCGTGAGGCGAGCAGACGCAAAAAATTCCACTGTCCTTTGGAGGACTCGACCAACAGCAGCGCTGATGCTCGGGACGGTCTGCGCGCGTTGCGCAGCGATGCGCTCAGAGCATCAAGCCGACTCCCTTCGCCATCAATGCGGCCATGAGGAGGATGAGGACGACGCCCGCGAGCTCCAGGTGGATGATCGACCGCAGCGAGCGCATCTTCTGCGCATCCACGCTCGGTACCTGCCCCTGCTTGACGGCCTTGCGCCACGACAGGAACGCGATGGTGGGGATGATCGACACGAGGCCGATGATGATGAACAGCGACAGCTTGGCGATGAAGGTCCAGGTGTGGAAGTAGTAGGTGGCGCCCTTCTCGAAATAGAACACGCGCAGGAAGCCGACAACGATCAGAATAGCCGCGGATGCACCATATACGGCGTCGGCGATGAGGACTTTTCGCGCGCTGCCCAGCGTGAGATCGTCCCGGACGAGCGCGAATTCGACGGCCAGCGCGGCGACCAGGGTGAACGCCGAGAGGTGATGCAGGAAGGCGAACAGCGGCGACATCGCGTCGTCCCGGGGATTGTTGGCGAGCAAGATTTGCGAATATCTCGGGCCGGCCTTGCAAATCACAGTCTCGCGACCGGCCCGGTCGGCGGGCCAATGTCGAGGCGAGATACGATCGGGCTCGCGGCAGTGCGCGCGGCGCGCTAAGCTTGGGAAGGAAACCCCAGTGTTCGCCACCTGAAAGGTTGGGCGCGTGGAACCGAAGCCGGACGATTACGACTACGAGCTCGATGATGCGCTGGCCTCGGTGGTCGGCATCAAGTCCATCGTCCCCAGCGACGCCTTCACCGCCGAAACGCTCGGCACGGAGCGTGCGGGCAACGGCGTCCTCATCCGCGGCGACGGCCTGGTGCTGACCATCGGCTACCTCATAACCGAGGCCGAGACGGTGTGGATCAGCCACAGCGGCGGGCGCGCCGTTCCCGGTCACGTGCTGGGCTACGACCAGGAGACGGGCTTCGGCCTGGTGCAAGCGCTGGCCCGCCTCGATCTGCCTTCCCTTTCGTTGGGCAGCTCCAAGAACGCCGAGATCGGCGAGCGTGTCGTCGTCGGCGGCGCCGGCGGCCGGCAGCGCGCCGTGGCCGCGCGCATCATCGCCAAGCAGGAATTCGCCGGCTACTGGGAGTATGTGCTCGATGAAGCGATCTTCACCGCGCCCGCGCACCCCAACTGGGGCGGCACGGCGGTGATCGGGCCCGCGGGTGATCTCATCGGCGTGGGCTCGCTGCAGATCCAGCAGGCAGCGGCGGAGAGACGGCTCGAGGACGTCAACATGGTGGTGCCGATCGATCTCCTCAAGCCGATCCTCGATGATCTCATGAGCATCGGCCGCGCCAATCGCCCGGCGCGCCCTTGGCTCGGCATCTACGCCACCGAGGTCGGCAGCAACGTCGCCATTCTCGGTCTCGCCAGCCGCGGTCCGGCGCAGCGTGCAGACCTGAGGGCGGGCGACATCGTGCTCAGCGTCGCGGGCTCCACCGTGAGCGATCTAGCCGGCCTCTTCCGCCGCGTGTGGGCGCTGGGCGAGGCCGGGGTCGAGGTGCCGCTGCTGATCAATCGCGAGGGCAAGACCTTCGAGCTGCGCGTGCGCTCCAGTGACCGCCGCCGCTTCCTCAAGGGGCCGGTGCTGCACTGAGACTGAGTTAGCGGCCGCCGCGGTTCTCCAAGTCCATCTGGTGCCACCACCGGCTGGTGCCCACGGGCAGCTTGTCTGCGATCCTCTCGTAGTAACCGTCGTCGTCGACCTTTCTGCTCCGAGCCGCATAGGTCTTGGGGTTCGCGTAGTATCGTTTCTTCTTGACGCGTGTCTCCGCCGCCTGTGGAGCTGCAAAGGCTGCCGCAAGAAACAGCGCGACGAGAGCCAAAATGATTTTTCTCATGATCTCTCCCATCCGGTCTGCCGGAGACCCCGCCGAACTTAGGCACGTGAAGCCCACCGCACAAGCTGTTCGGCTATTCGCGCTGAGTTTTCGCATCGTCGGTGACCGGGGACGTGGCGACCAGGAACACCAGGTCCACCAGCCCGGTGTTGGCGATGGAATGCTCGACGCCAGGGGGCAGGAAAATCACGTCGTGCTTGCGCACGACGTGATGTTTGCCGTCGATCTCCATCAGGCCCTCGCCGTCGAGGACGTGGTAGACCTGCTCCTGCACCTTGTGCTTGTGCAGCGCAACGCGCGCCATGGGCTGGTACATCGAGATGCGGTAGTCAAGATGCCTGGAGCCCGCCGTCTCCGGCATCACCAGCGGCTTGGACAGCGCCCCGCCGAAGTGATCGGGGAATTCCCGCCACGGCACCTCGGCGATGTTGCGGATGAAGGGCTTCAACTTCTCCTGTGCCATCGCTTGCGCGACCTCCATTGGGGGCTGAAGCGTGAATCCTGCTCTGCTTCTCGAGTTCAGAGCGAGATTCACGTTCCTGGATGGAAGCCCCAGTGCTCCATCGGGAACGATCCGGCTCTGGGGCGCCGCGTCTCAGAGGGGCCTACCTGCGAGCCAAGTCCGGCCTCGCGCGTAGAGCGCCTCCACCTCGGGCCCCTTGAGCCCGGGCATGTCGGGCTTCACCGTGAAGCCGATCTGCGTCTGCAGGTAGGCGAGATGGCGATAGCCTTCGGGAAACCGCTGCAGCAGGGCGGGGTCGAGGGTGAGGCGGGCGGCGGGGTCGACCGGGTCCATGCGGTCCTTCTCGTAGATCGGCTGCCGCAGAACCAGGCCCCAGCGCCCGTCACGCTTCTCGAGGAAATCGTAGAACCGGCCGGTGCAGACGACGTCGACCGGCACCTCGTGCACGCGAGCGCGCTGCGAGATCGTCATCTTGGTCTGCGAGACGGCGCGGCTGCCCGCCAGGTCCACGGAATTGCCGCCCAGGAAGTGCAGAATGCTGACACCCTTGTCGAACCCGGCACGGCTCACGGCGATGAACTCGTCCGCGGTGCCCTGGAACCAGGTCGCCATCATGCGTCCGTCGGCGTGCCACACCGTGCGGAAGCGCTCCCAGTCGCCGGCGTCGCGCCAGACCACCCAGTTCTCGACGAGCTCGCGGATCGCCAGCCGTTCCAGTGCATCGCCGCCCATTGCCGTCCTTCCCGTCG
>VBAB01000235.1 GCA_005888525.1 Alphaproteobacteria bacterium | reverse complement strand
TATTCAAATACCGATCTTGTTTTGCGCGGGGCTTGATCAGCCTTGGCATTGCACAACCACGCCCGGCGTCAGCGGCAAGGGCTGGAACGCATCTTGCTGCTGATTGCCCACGCAGGGCTCGCGACGTCTCATTGTGGTGCAGCAGCATGGCTCCAAATCTCCAACACGGCCGGTTGGATTGGGTGGATGTCGCCAAAGGCATCTGCATCATCCTTGTTGTCATGATGCACTCGACGCTGGGGGTGGAGAGGGCCATCGGCGCCCAGACATCCCTGCACGCCTTCATCGAATGGGCCCGGCCGTTCCGCATGCCGGACTTCTTCCTCATCTCCGGGCTGTTCCT
>VBAB01000234.1 GCA_005888525.1 Alphaproteobacteria bacterium | reverse complement strand
CGGCCACGGGCGCGCGGGCGGTGCCCATCTACCAGACCACGTCCTATGTGTTCGACGATACCGAGCACGCAGCCGCCCTGTTCAACCTGGAGCGGGCCGGGCACCTCTACTCGCGCATCTCCAACCCCACGGTGGCGGTGCTGGAGGAGCGCGTCTCCGCACTGGAGGGAGGTGTCGGTGCCGTCGCCACCGCCAGCGGTCAGGCGGCACTGCATCTCGCCATCGCCACGCTGATGGGTGCAGGCGGGCACATCGTCGCCTCGGCGCGCATCTACGGCGGCTCGCACAACATGTTCGTGCACACCCTGCCGCGCTTCGGCATCACCGCGACTCTGGTCGACCCGCGCGATCCTGCCAGCTTCGAGCGGGCCATCACCGACAAGACGCGGCTGGTGTTCGCCGAGACGTTGGGCAACCCCGGGCTCGAGGTGCTGGACATCAAGGCGGTGGCGGGCGTCGCCCACAGGCACGGGCTGCCGCTGGCGATCGATTCTACGTTCGCCACGCCCTACCTGTGCCGCCCCATCGAGCACGGCGCCGACATCGTCATGCATTCCGCCACCAAGTTCCTGGGCGGGCACGGCATCGCCATCGGCGGCATCGTCGTCGACGGCGGCCGTTTCGACTGGGCGGCTGGGGCCAAGTTCCCGACCATGACCGAGCCCTACGCCGGCTATCATGGCATCGCCTTCGCCGAGGAGTTCGGGCCCGCCGCTTTCATCATGCGCGCCCGCGCCGAGGGCCTGCGCGATTTCGGCGCCTGCATGAGCCCCGCCAATGCTTTCTATTTGCTGCAGGGCATAGAGACGCTGCCCGTGCGTATGGCGCGCCACGTCGCCAACGCAGAGGCTGTCGCGCGTTTCCTGGAGAAGCACGCCGCGGTCGCGTGGGTGAAGTATCCGGGCCTGGAGAGCCATCCCGATCACGCGCTGGCAAAGCGGCAGATGCCGAAGGGCGCCGGCGCGATCCTGAGCTTCGGGATCAATGGCGGGCGCAAGGCCGGCGCCAAGCTGATCGAACGGCTCAAGGTGTTCTCGCATCTGGCGAACGTCGGCGATGCCAAGTCGCTCGTGATTCACCCCGCCAGCACCACGCACCAGCAGATGAGCGCCGAGGACCTGGCGAAGGCAGGAGTCGGCGAGGAGCTGGTGCGCCTGTCGATCGGGCTCGAGGACGCCGCCGACCTCACCGACGATCTCGCCCAAGCGCTCGCCGCCTCGCAGAAAGGTTGAGGGTGATGCGCCAGCGCGGGCAGCGGAGGCCCTTCTCCCCTTGGGGAGAAGGTGCCCGAAGGGTGGATGAGGGGGCCTCCGCTACCACAACACAAGAACTCCCCCCTCACCAGTTCGGCCGAATGACTTACGACCGCGCCATCGAGGGTTTGCACTTGGTTCGCAAAAGGCCACGCGGCCGTAAGTCATGGCCTCACGTCCTCTCCCCAATGGGGAGAGGGGCAGCGGAGGCTGCCGCATCGGGCATTGGCAACGCGTGGAGGTCTCGCATGGATCTGAAGGTCGACGGGCGCAAGGTACATGCGGCGACGGGCGGTCGGCCATTCGAGTCGGGGAAGCCAGCGGTCGTCTTCCTGCATGGCGCGGGCTGCGACCACACGGTCTGGCAGCTGCCGGCGCGCTGGTTCGCTTGGCACGGCCACGCGGCGCTTGCGGTCGATCTGCCGGGGCACGGCCGATCCGAGGGGCCGCCGCTCGCTTCGATCGGTGATATGGGCCGATGGGTGGGCGCTTTGCTCGATGCAGCAGGTGTGAGGCAGGCGGCGCTCGTCGGCCACTCCATGGGCGCCGCGGCTGCGCTCGAAGCAGCCGTCCTAATGCCGGAGCGCGTGACGCGCATGGGCCTCGTAGGCACCGCAGCCGCTATCCCCGTGCATCGCGATCTGCTCGCCGCTGCGAAGGAGGAGCCCGAGCGTGCCTACCAGATGATGACGGCGTGGGCGCACGGCACCGCGGCCAAGCTCGGCGGCCATCCGGTGCCAGGCCTTTGGATGACGGGCGGCACGCTGGCGCTTTTTGCGCGCAATCGGCCAGGCGTGCTGCACGCCGATCTGGAGGCGTGTCATGCGTGGAAGTCGGGGCCCGAAGCCGCGCGCAAGGTGCGCTGCCCCGCACTCGTGATCATCGCCGCCAACGACATCATGACGCCGGCCAAGGCGGGGCAAGAGCTCGCCCGGCTCGTTGCCGACAGCCGGTCGATCACCGTGCAGAATTGCGGGCACATGCTGCCGGCGGAGGCGCCCGATGCCGTGCTCGACGCGCTGATCGACTTCTTCGCGCCAATCTCGGCCGACGCCCGCTAGCGGCCCGTCTACGCTGCGAGCGGCTCGGCAAGCGGCGCAGGCGCGGGAGTAACCTCGTGCTGGCTGGCGGGCAGCATCGTGCCGGGCCCGAAATCTGCCAACAGCCGGACGAGCGCCTCGTCGGCCGCTTCGAGCTCTTGTGCGGCGCGGGCATGCTGGTCCGCGACCGCCTGGGTCTGGGTAAATGCTTTTTCGGCGATGGCGGTCAGCCGCTGCAATTGGCTGGATTGGTCCATCGGCGGCACGCGCTCATGCGCCGATTGGCGCGCCAACCATTCCTCAGGGCGATAGGCGCGCAGGATGTGGGCGACGCGCGATCTCGGCCGGACGAAAACCAGCGTCTGCACGGCGAGCGCGATACCGACGACGATCAACGCCCAGCCGAGCAGGTCATGCCAGCCGGCCTGGAGAATCTGCGCAGAGAGTTGCATGCGGAATTCGACCCTGAATGGTTCCGACGAAAGCGCGGGCTACGCGCACGGTCGAGGCAGTGCGGCGCCTTTACTCGGAACGATCTGGCAGGCCGAATGAACAGCGGGCGCGGAACGGGCTCGCGCACGCGCCTTGAGCAATCCAAGGCTGAAGGAAGAGAGTTAACGAAAGGTTAACGGACAGCGCGCAGCCGACACGCCTGTAGCTTCTGTGGCTGCGTCCCCTCAGCGCCGTCCGCCGTAGCGGAAATGGCCGGTGATCTTCTCGGCGAACAGCCAGTCCTCGGCCTGCACGCCCCAGCCGCGGTTGTGCACGATGAGCGGTACACCCGTTGCCGTCTTCTCGGCGGCGACGATGGCGATGTGCGTCTTGGAAAACCAGCCGTTCGGCATGTAGTAGGTGACGATGTCGCCAGGCTTGTAGTCGGCCGGATTGGCGGTAACGGGCAGGCTGGTCCCCGCTCTGGCAAAGAAGTGGCGCAGCACCTCGACGCGGCGATGGTCGATGTTGGTGTCGCCCGATCCGGCGCCCGACTTGTGCACCAGCACCTGCAGGTCGATGCCGAGCGCCCGATAGGCCCGCACCACCACGTCCGTGCACACGCCGAAATATGCCGGCACGTCGCCCATGGGATAGCCGATCTTCATGTAGGCCGGGTT
>VBAB01000233.1 GCA_005888525.1 Alphaproteobacteria bacterium | reverse complement strand
CCGCCAACGTGACGTGGACGGAGGCGGGCACGCTGCGCCACAAGTACTCCGACGTGGGCGTGGCGGTGGCCATCGAAGGCGGCCTGTTCACGCCCATCATCCGCCATGCGGAGCTCAAGTCGCTGTCCGAGATCTCCAACGAGATGAAAGATTTGGCCGAGCGCGCGCGCAAGCGCCGGCTGGCGCCGCACGAGTATCAGGGCGGTACCACGTCGATCTCCAATCTCGGCATGTACGGCATCAAGAGCTTCGAGGCGGTCATCAATCCCCCGCACGCCACCATCCTGGCGATCGGTGCGGGGGAGAAGCGCGCGGTCGTGGTGGGCGACAAGATCGAGGTCGCCACCTTGATGTCGTGCACGCTCTCCGGCGACCACCGGGTGGTGGACGGTGCGGTCGGCGCCGAGCTGCTCAATGCCCTGAAGATGCTCGTCGAGGAGCCGGTGCGCATGCTGGTGTGACGCCAGGTTAGCCTCCGACCTTCAAGAGATTCTGTGTGGCGGGCCTGCAACCGCGGGGCTTCATCCACAGATTCGGGCCCCTCTACTGCAAGACAGGCGCGAGAAAAGCTTGCCCAAAGCTTGCAGGTGCTTGAATTCGGGAATAGGAATCGGAACAAGAAGAGAAATGTAAGCGCGAGGCGTACGCTCGACGGCCACAAACGCTATTCGGGGGTGTTGCTCATGGCTTCCTTTATCCGCGCCTCGGCGCAGACGCTGGTCATTGCCAGCCTGGCGCTGGCAGGATGCGCCGGCGACGGCAGCGATAATTTCTTCACCACCGGCGCATTGGGTACGCAGGCGGCCGCCCCGGAGGTCGATCCGGCGTGCGTCTCGCTCGCATCGCGCATCGAGACGCTGCGCAAGGAAGGTGTGGCCGAAAAGATCGAGAAGGCGGCCGCCAAGAAATACAAAATGACGCAGGCGGATCTGACCAAGGCCGACCAGCTCACCAAGGCCAACGCCGACTTCCAGTTCCGGTGCTCGACGATCATGCCGAGATCGGCTTCGACCTCTCCGCCGCCCCCACCGTCAGCTGCGCCAGCACCTAAGGCTTCGGCGAAGGCGGCAAGCGCACCTGCCGCATCGCCGCAGAATTAGCGGCCGGATCAGCAGCACACTCGTCCTGCAGGCCGGTGGCGCTGGCGTTCGCTGCCGGCCGATTTGCGTGCCCCCGCCATAGCCACGCGTGGACCGGGAGGCGGCCGCGCCACGTCACGCCCTCGTGCTGCTGCAAACCAGTCACAGTGCCGTTCTGTATGGTTGAAAAAGACGCAGCATTATGTTTCGTAAGGGCCGGCGGAACTTGGAGCGAAAGAAGGGAGCATTGGTGGCCCGCAAAATGTCGAGGTCCCTGAGATTTGTGGTCGCGGCGGCCGCCGTCGCCACGCTTGGCGGGTGCGCGGACGGCGAGGGCTTCGGCGATCCGGGTGCGGCATCGTTGGCGCCGGGACAGAGCTGTGGGTCGATCAGGCAGGAGCTGGACCAACTCGACCGGAGGGGCACGCAGGCGAAGGTCGAGGCGGCGAGCGCGGGCAAGAAGCTGGCCGCCAAGGACAAGTCCGACGTCGACCGATACAACTCGCTGCTCAATCAGTATCTGGGGGCACGCTGCCACGTCTAAGCGCCGCGGTGCCGCGTCGTCGGCTTTGCGCCGAAGCTACGAAACGGGTTGAATAAGGGGGCCTCGGGATCATCCGGGGTCTCATGGCGTTTGGCGGCCATGCGACGCGGCAAGAGCACCTCCTCCCATGGCTGACCAAAGCTTCGACATCATCGTCATCGGCGCTGGTCCCGGCGGCTACGTCGCGGCGATCCGCGCGAGCCAGCTGGGGTTCAAGACGGCCATCGTCGAGCGCGACTATCTGGGCGGCATCTGCCTCAACTGGGGTTGCATCCCGACCAAGGCGCTGCTGCGCTCGGCCGAGGTCTTCCACTATATGCAGCACGCCAAGGACTACGGCCTGACCGCCGAAAAAGTCGGCTTCGACGCCAAGGCGGTGGTGGAGCGCTCGCGCAAGGTCGCCGGCCGGCTCAACAACGGCGTCGGCTTCCGGATGAAGAAGAACAAGATCGCCGTGATCTGGCGCGAGGCGGCCATCGAGGCCCCCGGCAAGCTGACCGTCAAGGCATCGAAAAGCGAGGCGCCCAAGGGCGCGCTTCCCCCCGGCACCTATCAGGCGAAACACATCATCCTCGCCACCGGTGCGCGCCCGCGCGTGCTGCCCGGCATCGAGCCCGACAAGAAGCTGGTGTGGACCTACTTCGAGGCAATGGTGCCGCCGGCGGTGCCGAAATCCCTGCTCGTGGTCGGCTCGGGCGCCATCGGCATCGAGTTCGCCTCGTTCTTCCGCACGCTGGGCTCTGCTGTCACGGTGGTGGAGGTGCTGCCGCAGATCCTGCCCGTGGAGGACGCCGAGATCGCGGCCTTCGCACGCAAGAGCTTCGAGCGGCAGGGCATCAAGATCCTCACCGGCGCCAAGGTGACGAAGCTGGAGAAGGGCGCCGACGGGGTCACGGCCACCATCGACGACGGCAAGGGCGGCACGCAGTCGCTCAGCGTGGAACGCGTCATCTCCGCCGTGGGCGTGGTCGGCAACATCGAGAACCTGGGCCTGGAGAAGCTCGGCGTGAAGACCGATCGCGGCACTGTTGTCATCGACGGCCATGGCCGCACCAACGTGCCCGGCATCTATGCCATCGGCGACGTCGCCGGCCCGCCGATGCTGGCGCACAAGGGCGAGCACGAGGGCGTCGTCTGCGTCGAGGCCATCAAGGGCCTGAAGCCGCATCCCCTCGACAAGCTGAAGATCCCCGGCTGCACCTATTGCAGCCCGCAGATCGCCAGCGTGGGGCTTACGGAAGCCGCGGCCAAGGCACAGGGCCGCGAGATCAGGATCGGCCGGTTCCCCTTCGTCGGCAACGGCAAGGCGATCGCGCTGGGCGAGGACCAGGGGCTCACCAAGACCATCTTCGATGCCAAGACCGGCCAGCTGCTGGGGGCGCACATGGTAGGCGCCGAGGTGACCGAGCTGATCCAGGGCTTCGTCATCGCCATGCAGCTGGAGACCACCGAGGAGGACCTGATGCACACGGTCTTCCCGCATCCCACGCTCTCCGAGACGATGCACGAGAGCGTGCTCGACGCCTTCGGGCGGGTGATCCATGTTTGAATCGGGGTGCTCATCGCGCTCGTGGCGTACTGGCCGCTATTGCGCGGCGGATAGCCCATTTTGCTGCGTTGCGAGA
>VBAB01000232.1 GCA_005888525.1 Alphaproteobacteria bacterium | reverse complement strand
GGTGAGTAGAAGACTGCAATTCGCGGCCCGGCAGCTCAGATGAGTATGGAGAAATGGTTGTCGCTGGTTCGAGTGGCGAGAGATCATCCACCACTGACCACTGACCACTCACCACTCACCATCTCACCACTCACTTCTCCATGTGCGGCAGCGGATCGACCGGCTTGGCGCCCTGGCGCAGCTCGAAGTGCAGCTGCGGCTGATCGACGGTGCCGGTCTTGCCGGCCTTGGCGATCACCTGGCCGCGGCGGACCACGTCGTCGCGCTTGACCAGGATCTGGTCGGCGTGCGCGTAGGCCGACACCCAGCCGTTGTCGTGGCGGATCAGCACGAGGTTGCCGTAGCCCTTGAGCTCGTTGCCGGCGTAGGCGACGCGACCGCTCTCGGCAGCGTGGATCTCGGTGCCCTGCGGCACGGCAATGTTGACGCCGTCGTTGTGGGTGCCGTCGGGGCGCTTGCCGAACGCGGCGATGACCCGGCCGCGGGCCGGCCAGCGGAAACGGCCGGCGGCGGCCTCTGCGGTCGGTGCGGAGGCATCGCTGCTGCGGTCGCCGAGGGCGGCCGTCTTCTCTCCCGGCGTGTTCAGCATGCGCGGCTGGCCAGCGGTGCCGGGCGCGCCCAGAGAGGCACGCGGCGTGGCGGCGGGAATGCGCTCGGCGACGGCGGGTGCGGGCTCGGCGTTGCCGGGCACGAACAGCACCGTGCCGGCACGCACGCGCGTCGGCTCGGTGATGCCGTTGACGCGCTGCAGCTCGGCCAGCGCCACGCCGTGCTGGCGGGCGATGCTGTAGAGCGACTCGCCCCCCTTCAGCGTGTGGCGTCCCTCCCAGCCGGCGGTCGCGATCGGTGCGGTGGCCGGCGGCGGCGCGGATGGCGTCCTCGCCAATGGCGCGCGGCCCGCCGGCTGCTCCGGCACGGGCTTGGCGGCGATCACTCCGGCCGGCAGCACCAGCTGCTGGCCCGGCTTGATGGTGGAGCCGTGCGCCAGGCCGTTGACCTCGATGAGGGCTGAGATCGACACCCCGTAGCGCTTGGCGATGCCGTAGAGCGTGTCGCCCTGCTGCACCTGGATGGTCTCGCCGCGAGCGGCGGCGCGCGGACGGTCCATGGGCCGGCCGGCATAGCGGTCGGCACCGGGGGCCGGATCGGCGGCAGGCGGCGCGGGGGGATAATCGCGGGCGTTGGCCACGCGATCGGCGGAGCCGGCATAGGGGGCCGGCGTGGCGGCATAAGGCGTCGGCGAATAGGGCGCCGGCGTGTAGCCCCGGCCAGCATCGCCCAGGCCTGCGCCGCGCGGCGGGGCACTCGGGCCGTCGTCGTAGTTGGGACTGCGCCGGGCTATCGATTCGGAAGGCACCGGCAGCGACCCGGTCTCGCCAGCCTTCTCGGTCAGCCCGAAAACCGGAAAGTCGAACCGCGTCACGTCGGCGCTGCAGCCACCGAGCAGAACGGCAAACGCGATAGCCATCCCCTGCGCGACGCGGGCGTCGGCGGAGGCGGCGCAAAGAGGCGAGTTACTCAACATCGGGCACACCTCGTACTCCCACGATGCATTAACCCTTAACAGGTTAAGAGTGCGTTAATGGCCGTGGGATCCCTGTCGGGTCTGGCCCCGAGTCTGACCAAGGCGAGGCACTGCCGGGCGCCTCGCATCGTCCCCATGCTGAAGGAATAGGCGAGGATTGTGGGAGCTTCGCGGCGCCATCTTGGCGGGATGATGGTGTCAGACCCTCTGGGTCTGACACCTGGGCAGTAGGCAGTCGGCAATAGGCAATAGGCAATCGCCAACGACACTACTGCCCACCTGCCTACTGCCCACTGCCTATTTCCCGCGTCATCGCCTCGCGCATTCCCTGGTGCGTCAGGTCGAGGAACAGCGGCGTCACCGAGATGCGCCCCGAATACACCGCCCACAGATCGGTGCCCTCCTGCGTGGTGGAGCGGCGCCGCTCGAACGCCAGCCAGTAATAGGGGTTGCCCCAGGTGTCGTGCCGCTCGTCGATCTGCAGCAGGCCCGGATCGCGCTTGCCCTGGGTGGTGACGACGGTGGCCACCACGTCGTCCGGCTCGCGATCGGGAAAGTTGATGTTCATGACGCTGAAGGGGGCCCACTCCAGCGCCAGCAGCTTGCGGATCAGCCCCGGCCCGTGCGCGATCGCCGTCTGCCACTTCGTGCTCTTGACGCCCTCGATGCCGTAGGCCTGCGACAGCGCAATCGAGCGGATGCCCAGGATGGTGCCCTCGAAGGCGCCGGCGATGGTGCCCGAGTAGGTGACGTCCTCCGCCATGTTGGCGCCGCGGTTGACGCCCGAGAGCACGAGGTCCGGCCCCTTGTCCTTAAGGATATGGCGCACGCCCATGATGACGCTGTCGGTCGGCGTGCCGCGCACGGCGAACGCGCGCTCGTCGATCTGGCGCAGGCGCAGGGGCTCGTGCAGGGTGAGCGAGTGGCTGGCACCCGACTGGTTGGTCTCGGGCGCGACGATCCACACGTCTTGGCTCAGCTCGGCTGCGATCTGGCGCAGCGCGTGCAGCCCCGGCGAATCGATGCCGTCGTCGTTGGTGAGGAGGATGCGCATGGCGCATTGTATCGGCCAAGTTCGACGCCGTTGCAATGCGAGGGCGTAGCGAATAGTGAGTAGCGAATAGCGGGTAGTTGCTGCATCCCTATTCGCTACTCGCTACTCGCTACTCGCTATTCGCTCACCACCCATCTCCCATGCCCAAGATCGTCATCTACACGACCCCGTTCTGCCCCTACTGCCACCGCGCCAAGCGCCTGCTGACGCAGAAGGGCGCGAGCTTCGAGGAGATCGATGTGTCCGGCGACTGGGCCGCGCGCGAAGCGCTCATGAATAAGGCCGGCGGCCTAACCACCGTGCCCCAGATCTGGATCGGCGACACCCACGTCGGCGGCAGCGACGAACTCCACGCGCTCGACCG
>VBAB01000231.1:6021-6332 GCA_005888525.1 Alphaproteobacteria bacterium | reverse complement strand
AGCAATGCGGGATTCGCAGCGCAAGCTGGCAGAGCTCAAGCTGTCGCCCGACGTAAAGGCGAATGCTACTGCGGAGATGATAGAAGCCAACCTGGAAGCCCAGCGTGATACTCTCGCGAATGTGATCTTCATGATGTTCCTGGGTTACGAGAGTGCACGCAAGGCAGTCAAGGATCTGATTGAGTTTGAGCCCACTGCCGCCGAGAACATGATGGTCATTTTGATTACGGAGCTGAAGTGTTATTGTTTTTTGGTCGATTACTTCAAGGGAGACGACCTTCGCCACTCGCGTCTCGAGCTGCGCCGGAGTG
>VBAB01000231.1:0-5928 GCA_005888525.1 Alphaproteobacteria bacterium | reverse complement strand
CCGATGATGGCGACGAGAAAGCTTGATAGCACCGCACATTGAGCTCGAGGCCTGGGGCCGCTGAGCCGGCATGGCATCGGGCGCGGAACCTGTGCCATGCGCCAGTGGCAGCGCCAGCCGGTTGCGGCAAAGCCCGAGGGTGCGGGGCTCGGGCTGCCGCTGACGCGGGCGCTTGCGGCCGCCAACGGGGCGGCGCTGGCCATCGAAAGTGAGACCGGCCAGGGCACTTGCGTCACCATCTCCTTCGGTCCGGACCGGATCGTGGGTGTGTAATCGCGGCCGATGTCCGGGGCGCCGCCATCCGCGGATGATGCCCACGGCTCGTGCTTTCTTCGGATCGGTCTCACGGCGTGGACTTCGACAGGAAGCCATGCAGCATCGAGACCACCTGGGCGCCCTCGCCGACGGCCGCGGCAACGCGCTTGACCGAACCCGATCGAACGTCGCCGATGGCGTAGACGCCGCGGCGGCTGGTCTCCAGCAATTGCAGACCGGCGCCGGCTTGCTCGCCGGTCAGCACAAAGCCTTTCGCATCCAGCTTCACCCAGCCCGACAGCCAATCGCTGTTCGGGTCCGCGCCGATGAAAAGAAACAGATGCCGGATCGGCCGCCGGATTTCCTCGCCCGAGGCCGCGCGGCGCCAGCGAACCGCCTCGAGCATGCCATTGCTGCCTTCCAGGCCGCTGATCTGAGCCTGCGTTACTACTTCCACGTTGGAGAGGCCGGCGATGCGGTCGACAAGATAGCGCGACATGCTGGCTTCCAGGTCCCGCCCGCGCACGATCAGCCACACCTTGGCAGCCTGGCTTGCGAGATAGACCGTGGCCTGGCCGGCGGAATTGCCGGCACCCACGAGAGCTACCTCCTGCTCGGCACAAAGTTTGCCCTCGAGTGGCGAGGCCCAATAGTGTACGCTCGACGCCTCGAATTCATCCAGGTTCGCCACATTGAGCCGGCGATACCGGGCGCCGCTGGCGATGACGACCGAGCGCGCGCGCACGCGCTCTTCGTTGAACAGCCGCAGCACATATTCGCCGGCGTTTGCCTCGACGGGCGCCTGGAGTCCAACCGCTTCGTCCGGGATCGCCATCTCGACCCCGAATTTCTGAGCCTGATTGTACGCGCGCGCCATCAGGGCCATGCCCGTAATGCCCGTGGGAAAGCCTAGATAGTTCTCGATGCGGGCCGAGGCGCCGGCCTGGCCTCCGAAGGCGCGGCAGTCGAGCACCAGCGCAGAGAGCCCTTCCGACCCGGCATACACGGCGGTTGCGAGGCCGGCCGGGCCAGCGCCGACGATCGCAACGTCGTAAACCCGGTTGGGGTCAATCGCTCCCACCAGGCCGATGCAGCGGGCGAGCTCGTCCTCGCCGGGATTGCGCAGAACCTGGCCGGCCGGGCATACGACGATGGGCAACTGGCCGGGGTCGACTTGGAAGCGCTCGATCAGTGCCTTCGCTTCCGGATCGGTGTCGGGATTGAGCGTCTGGTGCGGGTGGCCGTTGCGAGACAGGAAGCCCTGCAGCCGAAGCACATCGCCGCTCTCGGCGCGGCCGACGATCACGGGCCCGCCGGCACCCGCCTCGAGCAAACCCACACGGCGCAGGATCAGGGCGCGCATGATCCGCTCCCCCAGCTCCGCCTCTGCCACCAGCAAAGTTCGCAGCCGCTCCGGCGCGATGATCAGGACGTCCACCGGACCTTGGGCGTAGGCATCCACCAGAGCCGGCCGTCCCGACAATTGAGCCAGCTCGCCCATGAACGCACCCGCACCATGTGTGACGATGAGCTCGCGGCGTCCTGACTGGTCGTGCTGGGTGACATGGACTTCGCCGGCCAGGATGATCGTCAGCCCTGCACCGACTTCGCCGACCTTGACCAGGGCTTCACCCGGGCCATACGAGCGCAGCACGCCGAAGCGGCGCAAGCGTTCGATCTCCGCCAGCACCAGCGTGGGAAACATCTGGTGGCGTCGCGTGTCGATGATGGATGGCTTTGGTGCAGGCATCCTTGACCTTTCAAGGGACCGAGCTCGAGGGACGCGCTTTCCGGTCGCCGTGCGAATCCCTTCTACGCGCTTACCGGAGCCTCTGGAAGGAGACGGCGCCTCAGATTTTCGGGTCCTCCGAGTCGTGCGCTGGGGCGATGACTTTTCCTAAGCCCGAGCTCGACCTTACCGCAGTCCACGATGACATCCAGTGGCGGGGTGCGCCGCTTCGAAATCTGGTATAGAGCCTTTCCCAAGAGGGTCCGCAGACCCCGATAGACGAACGAGGAAACGCTACCGGTGAGTCCCACAGCTGCGCAAGGCGGCCTCTTCAGCATTAGCGGCCGGCAATGGCTCATCCTGCTGATGGTGCAGCTGTCCAACATGCTGTTCGGCATGACCATCACGCTGGCCAATCTGGTGCTGCCGCAGATGCGCGGCACCTTCTCGGCGACGCAGGACGAGATCTCCTGGGTGGTCACGCTGAACCTGGTGGCCACCGCCATCGCCACACCGATGACCGGATGGCTGGCCAACCGGCTCGGCTGGCGCAACACGATGTTCTTCACCGTGCTCGGCTTTACGGTCTCTTCCTTCCTGTGCGGGATCGCCAACAGCCTCGAGACGCTGATCCTGGCCCGCATCGCCCAGGGGCTGTTCGGCGCGCCGATCATGCCGATGGGGCAGGCCATCCTGCTCGCCACCTTTCCGCGCCACCTGCAGCCGCTGGCCTTGGTGATGTGGGGCGTGGGCGCGGTGTTCGGCCCGGTGCTGGGACCGATCCTCGGCAGCATCGCGACCGAGGCCTACAACTGGCGCGCCGCCTTCTTCATGATCGTGCCGGCGGGCATGTGCGCGCTGGTGTGCATCTGGTTCGCGCTGGCGGACCATACCCAGCGCACATCCGTGCACTTCGATTGGATCGGCTTCCTCGCGCTTTCCGTTGCCATCCTCGCTGCGCAGCTGATCTTCGATCGCGGCCAGCGGCTGGATTGGTTCGACTCCCGAGAGATCATCCTGTGCAGCGTGATCGGCACGTTGATCGCCGCGCGCGGCGTCGGCAACTGGACGGCCTTCTTCTTCATCGTGCAGCTGACCCGCATTGCGCCGCGCTTTGCGATCGGGGCCGGTCTCGCCATTCAGGCGATCGGGGGATACTGGATGGCGCAGTTCGACATCAACCTGACCGACTCTGGTGTGTTCTGGAGCAACTTCCTGATGGGCCTCGGCCAGAGCGTCGCCTTCACGCCGATGACGATGATGGCCTTCGCCACCCTGCCTGCGCATCAGATCACCGAAGGGGCGGGCGTATTCACGCTGATGCGCAATTTCGGCTCGAGCCTATTCATCTCGCTCTCCATCCTGGTGCTGGTGCGCTCTACCAGCACCAACTACGCGCGGATGACGGAGTTCATCACGCCCTACCAGAAAATGCTGATGCTTCAGGGCCTGCCGGAGCCGTGGAATCCGGAGACGGCGAGCGGGCTGCTCAGGTTGTCGAACGAGATCCAGCGCCAGGCGGCGATGATCGGCTACGTGAATGCCTTCTATATGATGGCCTTCACGGCTGCGGCGGCGGTGCCCCTCGCCTGCCTGCTGCGCAGCGCCGCGCGGGGACGGTGAGGGCGGGGTATCGGGCGGATGCGGGGAGGAAAATTGACACAAGTCTTCGAGATCAGTGGCTTCAGGGCTTTCACCCTCGGGACTGTTGAGCGTTCCCAATGCGCCCCATGACCGAGCTGGCGCAAGACGGAAAGGCTTCAGGGATTGCGTCCCTGCTCGGGCGATGGCGGCGGCTGCTGCCGGAGTCGCTTGGCTGGACCGTGTTCGCCGTGGCCCTGGCCGCGCTCATGGCACTGCCGCTGGCGACGGTCGTCGCCCTTTCGCTGGGCGCGCAGGAAAGCGTGTGGCCGCACCTTATCCGCACGGTGCTGCCCGGCGCGCTGGCCGACACGGGACCCTGCTCTTCGGCACCGGCACGGCGTGGCTCGTCACCATGTACCGCTTCCCGGGCCGCGGCCTGCTCGACCGCCTGCTCGTGCTGCCGCTCGCCATGCCGACCTACATAGTCGCCTACTGCTACGTGGAGCTGCTCGACTTCTCGGGGCCCGTGCAGCGGGCGCTGCGCGCGCTGTTCGGCTGGCGCACGGTGAAGGACTACTGGTTCCCCGACGTGCGCACGCTCACGGGTGCCATCCTGGTGCTGTCGGCAGTGCTCTACCCCTACGTGTATCTGTCGGCGCGCGCGAGCTTCGTGCAGCAGTCGATCTGCGTGCTCGAGGTGGCGCGCACGCTGGGGCGCACCTCGGCCGGTGCCTTCTGGTCGGTGGCGCTGCCGCTGGCGCGACCGGCGCTTGCCGCCGGAGTCGCGCTCGCCCTGATGGAGTGCCTGAACGACCTGGGTGCCGTGCAGTACCTGGGCGTCTCCACCTTGACGGTCAGCATCTACGCAACCTGGTTGCAGCGCTCCAGCCTGGCGGGCGCGGCGCAGATCGCGCTGGTGGCGCTGCTGTTCGTGCTGGCCCTGCTGGTCGCTGAGAGAGCCGCGCGCGGAAAGAGCCAGTTCCACCATACGACGGGGCGCTATCGCTCCATCCCCTTCTCCGATCTGGAGGGCTGGCGCGGCTACGCAGCCGCGGCCGCGTGCTGCCTACCGGTGATCGCCGGCTTCCTCGCGCCATTCGTGGTGCTCCTCGTGCAGGCCTCCGCGCACATGAGCGACGCGCTGGCGAGCGGATTCTGGCGGGCGATCCGCAACAGCGTCGGCATCGCCGCCCTGGCTGCCGGCACGACCGTGGCCCTGGGCCTCGGCCTTGCCTACGCGCGGCGGCTCGCGCCCACCGCCTTCGTGCGCTCGGTGGTGCAGGCGGCCGGCCTGGGCTACGCCATGCCGGGGACGGTGCTGGCGCTCGGGTTGATCATTCCGCTGGCCGCGCTCGACAACCATGTCGACGCCGCGCTGCGCTCGCACTTCGGCATCTCCAGTGGACTGCTGCTGTCGGGCAGCCTGTTCGTGATCGTGCTGGCCTACGCCATCCGCTTTCTCGCCGTATCGCTGGGCGCGCTGGAAGCGGGGTTGGAACGGCTGTCGCCGAACCTCGATGCGGTGGCCTTTGTGGCGCGTGCACATGCCGCTGCTGGTTCCGGCGCTGGGCGCCGCGGGGCTACTGGTGTTCGTCGACGGCATGAAGGAGCTGCCCGCCACGCTGCTTCTGCGCCCGTTCAACTTCGAGACGCTGGCGACGCACGTCTATAGCTATGCGGCGCTGGAGCAGTTCGAGAGTGCGGCGCTGGGCGCCCTGACCATCGTCGCCATCGGCCTGGTGCCGGTGCTGCTGCTGCACCAGGCCGTGGCCGGGTGACGGGCCGGGTCGGCACGTTAGCCTGGTCGGCGTGCTGGCTCTCTTGCCCACAAAGGATGCGGCCCGCCTCAAGTCGCTCCCGGCGCTCTAATAGGGGAACCCTAGCGGCGCCAGGGTGCGCTGAACGCTTCGCATCAGGGTGCGCACAATCTTCGGGGGCCGGGACTGTGCACGGTGGCGCGGACGGCGCTCGTAGATTCCATGCGGTGGAGCGTCGGGCTTGGGGATGACTGATGCCACGCGGGGGCGATCGGGGAACACTGCGGGCTCCCGCTCGGTCTTGGCGTCGGTCGATGGTGGGCTCGCCTTGACAACTATCGGCTCCGGCCTCGGTGCTGGCTCCGCCTTCTTGGCGGCGTCGGCCAGGGTCGCTTCAGGAACGCAGCGACCATCCAGGGCCGTAGCGAGACCCGCCGGGCAGGGCTTGCCGCACACTTTGTCGTTTTGGTTCTGCACGAGTTTCAGAAGTATGTAGTCGGGCTGATCGATCGGCAGCCTGGCGTTCACCCGATCGGTGAAGCCCTTCATGGCCATGCGGCTCGACGGCGTCCAAAAGCCGCTGATCTCGCCCTCGTAGCAGCC
>VBAB01000064.1:16301-16750 GCA_005888525.1 Alphaproteobacteria bacterium | reverse complement strand
CAGCAGTATCGAGGCGCGCTCGCAACCCAACGCCTGGTGGATCGCATCCAATGCCGCGTCGCAAACGCCACTCAGCGAGTCGGTACGGAACAGGCTGTCCGTTAACTGATACAGGGCGGCTTGCTCATCCCGGTGCCTGGCCACGGTCACTTCAGCGCGGTTGCGTGCAGAAATATCGACCAGCATGTTGAGCGCGCCGACCAGCGTGCCTGCGCTGTCAAACAAGGGCGTGGGATAGGGTATGAAGGGAATCCTGGTACCGTCCGGCCGCTCGGCTACAGCTTCGAGACCGCGCACTGCTTCTTTCTGCCTGAGGGCGATCGCCATCGGGCACTCGTCATGCGGGAGCGGCGTGCCGTCGGGCCAGCAGAGCTTCCAAGACCCGCAAAACTCATCCTTGCCCAGCTCGGGCCGGCACCCCCAAAGCGCCGCTGCCGCTTCGTTGAAGA
>VBAB01000064.1:0-16221 GCA_005888525.1 Alphaproteobacteria bacterium | reverse complement strand
GGTCGACCCCGCGTGAAATTCTTTCTCGACGATGCGTTGCTGAATGCGTGCAAAACGCTATCGTCTCGACCCTGCGAAGGAGCAAGCAAAGCGAGCTCGTTCGGCTTGTATGGCATGTGCAGGCTGACACCAAGTCCGAGGCTTGACGATTCGAACGCGAGCGCGGCCTCGAGCCTCTCGCTCAATGCGCGCATCAGTCTAAAGCCGACATTGCCGTCCAATTCCGGATCGAAGTTTTCCGGAAGACCAACGCCGTCATCGGTTACGTCGATCGCAATCCCACCTTTGTCCTGGTGTCGGCACTGGACGGTGATCTTTCCCGCCACACCCGTGGGGTGGGAATACTTGATGGCGTTGCCGATGGCTTCACCGACGATGAGGCCGATCATCGTTGCTTCGTCCGATGTCACGGCACAGTCGTCCGATGGCAGCCGGGTCAGGCTACCGGAGTAGTCGACGGTCGAAGGGAAACCGGCGCATGTGTCGTCCAACAATTCAACGAGGCTCGTCGTACGCTGGCCGCTGATCCCAGGCCCACGCGGATTGATGCGCCTCACGAGGATAGCAGCGCTTCCATTTGCGTCGCCGGCGACCCCTGGAGTTGCACTCGACCGCGCCATGACTTGTCTCCCGGTGCTCACACGTCCAACAACCGTATACCTCCAAGATGTATTATTGATGTATACTCTGATTATACTAGGTAGTTTGCCAATAGACCATATTGTATGGCGATGTACACCTTGGCTAATGGGGTGCCGTTGGCCTTGAGACTGACAAAGTGAATGAATGAGTGCAAAGCAGATGTAGCACCTACTATGTAAAATGAGTAATTGACGCTTTCCTCATAATCGCGTTATTTTTGTCAATATATGGAAGTGGAGGAACCCATGTCCGCCCTGGCCAGAGGCGAGCGTCTGCAAATTATGCTGACGAGAGAAGAGGTTGAGGCCTTGGACAATTGGCGCTTCGAGAAGAGGATGCCGAGCCGAGCCTCAGCTGTGCGCGAGCTATTGAAGCGCGGTCTGACAGCGGAGGGGTTCGCTCTCGCCGACAAAGGGTCCAAGTCAAGCGATTACGGATTGCTCGACGGCGAGGATGAGGCCGCTCGGGAGCCGCCAAGACGGTCCGTCAAAGCCACCTGATACGTAACGGTTGCTGGACGCACCGCCCACCGGAGTAATGACGCAGACCAAGATCAGGCGGCAGCAGCCAGCGCGCGTGCATCTCGGCGGATGCGCTCCACCATCGAGAAGAAGCCGTTGGAGCGCTGCGGGGTGAGATGCTCCTTCAGTCCCAGCTCCGCGAACACCGCGCTGGCGTCGGTACGCAGGATCTCCTCCGCGGTCTTGTCCGCATACATGGCAAAGAGGATGGCGATGAGGCCGCGCACGATGTGGGCATCGCTGTCGCCCTGGAACTCGAGGAGGGGCGCGGAAGCGGGATTGGCGGGGCGCACCGCGCTGGCTAGCCAGACCTGGCTGGCGCAGCCGCGCACCTTGTTGGCTTCCGTTCGCAGCGCCTCGGGAAGCGGCGACAGCCCCCGTCCCAGTTCGATGACATAGCGATAGCGGTCCTCCCAGTCGTCGAGGAGCGCGAAGTCCGAGCGGATGGCATCGAGCGTCATGCGAGACCTGTGCAGCGGCCGACGGGAGCCCGACCGGTCCCCCGTCTTCCTATGCATATGGTCTTGGGGAGGTGCGGCGCAAGTATTTGGCGCAGGGCACGGTCACGCTTCGGCCACCGCGTCGCGGTCGAGGCAAAGTCGTTCAATCCGAAGCGATCCTGCTCTTTGACCTCAGAGGCCCGTACGCTGCACCTGGCCGCGCCAGGCGGGCGTCAAGTCGGCGGGCGTCAGCGTGCCTCGTGCCGCGGGAGCCGGCTTGCCCTTGACACTCGCGGGCTGGGTGCGCAGCGATGCGGCGTCCTCGTCCTGGCGCCCGCTCGTGCTGACGAGGTCGATGGCCATGCGGGCGCCGAACTCGGCCTTCTTGACGAATATCGCCCAGAGCTCGGCACCGGCGGCGCAGGCCTGAGCGTTGCGGTCGCAGAAGGTCGTGACCCGCTCGACCGTGGTGACCGCGGTGCTGTAGAGGCGCGCCTGCTGGCGCTCGTCCGTCGGCAGCAGCAGCACTGCAAGGCCGACCCAGAATCCCACCCTGATGAGGAACATCGAACTATGCCCACCTGTGATTGCGCCGGGAGAGATTTTTGGCGCCACGCACCGTTACGACTAACAGACAAACCTCTCGATGCCGGAAAAAGAGCCGGTGCGATGCTGCGAAAAGTTGCCTCGAATTGTAGGCATGTCCGGCTCGCTCGCGAGGCGTTGAGGCCCCCTGGGGCCCATGCCCCGCAAGGCAGGCAGGCCGTCCGCGCGCCTCTGAAGCCGGAATGGTCAACGGCTCGAGTTAACAGATCGTTTACAAACCCCTTCGAATAATGCCTTCGGGGCGCAGGGTAAGCGCAGGAGTAAGGATAATGACCCCAGGGCAGGCTCGGATCGCGCTGTTGAGTTTCCTGCTGGTGTCGGCCGGCGTGGTGACCAATGCCTTGTTTCTGCAGGCGAGACCTCCTGTTGCGGGCAAGGGGGCAGGCGAGCGGGCATCTACCAGGCCTGCTCCCGACAAGGCGGGCAAGCTCGGCGAGACCCCGATGACGCGTCGCAGCGGCCTCCCCGAGGAGCCGGCGCTGCGCATCGCGCGCTTTGCCCCGGACCACGGCAAGATCGACCCCGCGCCGGCGGGACCGGACGAATCGGCGGATGCAGAGACGATCCGCGCCATCCAGCGCGAGCTCAAGCTGCGCGGCTACGGTCCTGTCCCCGGTGACGGCGTCATCGGGCTCACCACCCGGGCGGCCATCATGGCCTTCGAGCACGATCACGCCATGGCGCTGAGCGGGGAGGCGAGCGAACGGCTGCTCAAGCGCATCCTGCTCGGGGCCGCGGACCCCGGCAGCGCCGACAGCGCCGGCGCCGGCAAGGTGAGGTCGGGCCACGCCGAGCAGGTGATCCGGTCCGTGCAGCAGTGGCTTGCCGCGCTCGGCTACCAGCCCGGCCGCATCGATGGGCGACCCGGTGAAGAGACCGTGAGGGCCATCCGCGATTTCGAGATGGACAAGGGTCTGGTGCCGCGGGGCCGCATCTCGGCCGAGCTGGTCGTGCGCCTCGGCGAGTCGGCGGTGCCCAAGCCCTCGAGCCGCTGAAGCCGCAGCCGGCGGCATCTCGAGCGGCATCCGCCGTTGGCGCCCTGCGGCGTCGGCCCTACAGTGGGAGGGGATGCGCCTCAAATCGGAAATCTGGGTCAAAGCCTACTTGCGACGCTGCCAGCACGAGGGGGCTGCGGCAGTGCTGGTGCGGCGCGGGGATACGGACGCCGGCGCCATCTACATCAAGGTCAGCCGGCTCGACGGCACAGCGGCGCTGTTCGGCCCGGCGCCCGCGGGCCTGGAAGGTGCGCGCGAGGATCGCTGCTGGCAATCCTGTCTCGATCGCCAGCCCACCACCGAGACCGAAGCCGACGCCTACCTCGAGCGGCAGATCGATTTCGATCCCGATATCTGGATCGTGTCGGTGGAGGACCGCCAGGGTCGCCACTTCCTCGAGGACTGGCTGGCCGCCTGATCTACGGTTCCCCGCGCATTAACAATCCGTTAACTCCTGGGGCAGTCAAATGGCATGATTCGCCACGAGAATTGCGTGCGCGTCGTGCGATGGGGGAGGCCGGGGCCCATTGCCTCGGCCAGAGGGACGCAATGGCTATGATTCTTGACTTCCGTTCGCGGAACGCTCGCGCAGAGCCGCGCGACCGCGTCGAAGCACCTAGTGCGCAGATCATCATCTTCCCAGGCGTGCGTCGCGAGCGACACGCGGAGGCACCCAAGCCTCCGCGGCGCAAGAGGGGCCCCAAGCGCGACCGGCTCGAGCTGCCGGACTGAAGGCACTGCTTAAGCGGGTGGCGAGGTTGCGCCCTGCAGCGGCTATGGGCAGCCGTTGGGCGTGGCCGACGTGCTCGCAATGAGCTTGCCGATCGGATCTTTCGTCGGGGTGCCGGGCGCCTCGGCGCAAGATGCCGCCTCGAAGAAACGCAAGGTGCCGGTTCCGACCAGGGTCGGCCCGCTGACCAGGCGTGGAGGCGGGACAGACATCTTCTTGGCCGGAGATGCGGGTGTGCCGACGCCGGCGGTTTTCTTGGCCGTCAGCGAGGCGACCGCAGTGGCGAAGCACTTATCCAGGTTGCGGCAGCGGCGTTTGCCCGAAGGGTGCGTATCCGTTTCCGGCGCGTCCTCGAACGATCGGCACACGGCGTCGAGCCCCTTGGCGTCGAGCCATCCGTCGCGCACGCCACGGTCGACGGCCCAGCAATCGGCCGCCAGTTCGCTCTCCCCGACGTTGTGATGGCCGCACTCGTGATGGAACACGAACAGGCGCACGCTGTCGGGCTGCTCGCTCAGCATGCGCGGGTTGAGGATGAGCAGGCCGGGAGCTGCGGCGCCCTCACTCGGCAGGTGCCGGTCGGTGAGGATGCGGACGTTGCCGCAGCGCACGGCGCGGCCGGCGATCTCGATTCCGCTGCTCACGGGCTTCTGCGCGGTCGCCTGGCGGAACGGAGGGGCGAGCCCAACACCAGCCAAAACGACAGCCATCGCAACAAACGCACGCGATGAACGCATGATGTGGACTCCCTCGTCGCCCCTTGCCCCAAGGGCGTAACAGCCTGCCGCGCAGATAGAATCTGGATTGCGCCCGAATTGCGACAGCTATGTGTGCGGTTGGCGAAAGGGGCGGCGGGCGGCCGCAAGATACGTTCTCAAAAATGCGCGCGCAGGCGCGTGCCGATGATCGAAACCGGGCCCCGATCCTGGTTGTACGCGGGATGGTCGATGAATTGGTAATCGAGTGTCAGCCGACCGAAGGCGACCGGCAGGCTGTAGTACATCTCGACGATCCTTTCGGTGCCGGGATTGGGCAGCTTGCCGTCGCCCACGAGGATGCCGAGGCCACCTGCGTTGAGAAAGGCCTCGTGCTGCCCGGAGATGCCGTTGATCACGCCACCGAGGCCGATGGTATCGTCCGGCCGGCCCCATCGCTTGCCCGTCAGCACGAGCCCTGCGGCGATGGTCTGATCGACGTCCGTGAATTCGTAGGGCTCGACATTGCCCCCGGCCAGCCCTCCGCGGGCGAAGAAGCCCAGGTCCGAGGAGAGCTGCTGCTCCAGGTTGAAGCTGATCCCGGCGCGGCTGCGATACTGGCGCACCGCGGCAATGTCCGCGGGCTGCCCCGTCAGCTGTGCCAGCCGTATGGCATCCTCGAAGCGACCCATGCGTCCGCGAGTCAGGAAGCCGGTGACCGCGAGCTTGCCGGGCTGCCCTCCAAGTTCATAACGTCTCTCTATCTCGCCGATCCACTGCACCTGCTCGAACCGGGGGTCCAACTCGGTACTGTTGGGCACGATCGAGAGATCGAACAGGCCGGCGCGCAGCGTCCAGCGGCCCTGGTACCATTCCGCTGCCGCGCCGTAGGTGAAACCCCAGGCATCGGAGGCGTAGTCGAATGACCCGGTATCGATGAGGGCCCAATTGAGGAAGTCGGAGCGGGGATCGTGGGCATACTTGTTGGTATCGAAGACGTCCGTGACCGCGAATTTTCCAACCGTGAGAACCAGCCGGTTGGCCGATTGCGAGCCGGCGAGCTGGTTAGGGGCTGCCTCCACCTTCTCGCTTCCGCCGCCCAGATCGATCGTCTGCCTTATGAAAGTTCTGGGCAGCCGTGCGTAGGGAAAGTTCGCTCCGAGCTTGTAGGCTTCGCCGCTGGCAAATCCGGCAAGGCCTAGCGTGCCGGAGAGGCCGAAGCCCTGGTCGATCTCCGGGTTGATCCAGAACTCGGCGCCGCGCCACAGCCGCCAGCCCACGTAGAAGGTGGCGTCCCAGGTCTGGCGCGTTTGATCGGGGACGAGGCTGTGGGCTCCGGCATAGGGCGCCCTGAACGGAAAAGCGTACTGCTGGACGTAGGTCGTCTGCGCGTGAACGCTCCAGCTGTTGGAGTCCGGCGGGGTGGGTCCAGCGCGCTTCTTGGCGTCCTCATCGCCGAATTGATAGTTCAAGCCTATCCGTACGCTTTGAATGGAGAGGTCGGAATCGAACGTCTGCGCTCCCGCCGGGAACGCCACGCTGTGCGCGCCGAAGGCGGTGAACAGATATTCGAGGCTCGCCGTCCACTTGGCAGCGACCGGCACCTCGACGCCCGCCCCGGCCGCCCAGCCGCTGCGCCACGCATTCGCCTTCTCGACCGTCCCTGGAACGGCGGTGCCGCCGATGGGCGAACCGAGAAGCTGGCTGCGAATGAAGTGATCGTAGCTCCAGGCGTAACCAGCCGTTCCGTAGACGAGCCAATTGCCATGCACGTAGCCGAGGCGACCGCGGACCGTGCCGGACATCTGGACGTTCTCGGTTAGGCTCGCCTGTCCGATCGCAGGCGAGGCTATGGTCTGCGTGTCCCTGATGGTGTTCGGAGCCGCAACGTCGGCCTCGATGCCGATGACGAGGCCCGAGGGTAGCCGGTGATTGAAGCCGGCCTGCAATCCCGCGAAGTAGCTGCCCGTGCCCTTGAAGGGGTCATAGGGAAGGCCGAAGTCGAAGGAGCCGCTCGAGATCGCTGCGGCAGGTCCCAGCGCGGTCCAATTGGAATCCCCCCAGGCAAAGCCGAGGTGGCCGCCGACATAGGCGCCAGTCCAATTGTGGAGTGGGGCGTTGCCGGCTGCTGGGGAAGTCCGCGCCTGGTCATCCGCGCGCGCACTGGTTGCGACGAGCAGGAAGCCCAGCATTGCCGAAGCAACAAGAGCTGCTCCTCTCATGCGCGAGGCCTTCCCTCCGCGACCCTTTTCCAGAGGCACCACATTCCCAGTCCCGGTTCCATGTCAGCCCAATGCGCTAGCGTGATTCGCCTCAACTGTCCGTCAACGGCACGCCTTCGATTGCGCGAAGTGCTCGTTGCGAATGGGTGGCGTTGCACGCGTCAGCCACGCGAAGGATCTCGCTTGATTATTGCAATTGACATTCATTCGCAACAACGGCCGATGCTAAAGACGACCGGTGTATCGCTGATGTCACAGGCCACCGGTCAGCCGTCGGGATCGGTCCGCAGGTTCGCGGCAAGACCGTGGGCCGTGTGAACTGGATCAACGGGCGCGCGGAAGTTCCGGGCGGCGGGCTGCCTCCGGTGCAGAGCTGGAGGCGCCATCGGCCGCGTCCGGTGCGGCCAACAGGCGGCGCAGAGCGAACGGCAACTCGAGGCCGCCCGTCGCACGCGCGATCGCGTAGCCGTATACGAACACGAGCGGCACGTTCATCCAGGGAAGATTTGCGGTCAGCAGGCTCTGGACGACGGTCAGCCCAAAAAGTGGACCGGCGATCAGCAGGAAAGGACCAAGCTCGCGCTGCGCGGCAAGGCGGCGCAGCAGCACTGGAAGGGCGAGCCAGCCCCAAAGCACGAGCCAGCCGCCGGTGGCTCGCAACCCGCGCACGATAAGGAGGGCGGTCGTGAGCACGTAGTCGGCAGGCGAGCCGAAGGCGTAGACGTCGAGGAGCCGCCAAAACTGGCTCTCGCCGGCGGTGGGTGGAGTCCCGGAGAGGATTCGCCCGCTCTCCAGCAACAGGCTTCCCTCGTAGTAGATGTCGAATTTCCGTGTCGTCTCGGCGGGAAGGAACAGGCTGGACAGATCTCCGAGCCCGGGCAGGTAGAAGAACAGCCCCACGAGCAGCTCGCCGGCGCTCGAGCCCATGTAGGCAACGCGTTCGGCCAGGAGCTTGGTCTCCGTGCCATGCGTCAGCGCGATGTCGCCGAACAGCACATAGTTGCGCAGCATCCAGGGCCCGAGCACGAGGCTAGCTGCGACGGCAAGCACAGCCGCGGCGCCGAGCCCAAACCTCCAATTTGGATCGCCACGTTTGGATTCCGCCCAGAGGAGCAGCAACGGTGCCAGGGCGACGAGGGCGGCATAGTACACCTCAGTCAGCGCCAGAACCCCCAGGACCAGGCCACCGAGGGCCGCGGCAAGAATGCTGCGCCGCCGATGCGCAGTGAAGAGCAGCGCGCAAAACGTCAGCGCCATCTCCGGCACGATCGCATAGGGGATCACGAGGCCGGCGAGCTCGCCAAAATGGCTCATCAAGAACGTCAGCAGCGTTGCGAGGGCGGCGATCTCGACCGAGCCCGACAGCTCGCGGGCGACAAGGCATACGAGCGCCAACACGAGAAAGGCGAACAGCGCTTGCAGGATTATGAGCGACCGAAAGGGATTACCACGCACGCAATCGGCTTGGCTCGCGGCCAGGCAGCGTATGGCGCGGGCCAGGCCTTCATCGAGTGCGGCGACGCCGGCGACGATGGCGGGGTAGCCCGGCGCCAGGTAGCGTCCGGGTGCTGGTCTCTCGGTGCCCACTGGAACGAACGCCTCGACGAATACCCCGTGCTCCAAGAGCCCCGCGGCGACGGCGACGGTCGAGCGAGGATCGGAATCGATATGCGGCGCCTTGCGCGATGCGACGCCGACCTGCAGCGCGAGCACTACCGCGATGCACCCGAGCACCAGGACGTGGCTCGGGGCGCCGAGAAGCCGCCGCAACCGTTGTCGTCCAGCCGATGCGATCGACGATGGCTCGTGCGCGGGTCGGGTGTGGGAGGCCGCCTGTGGCGAATCGCTCGCCTGAGCTGAGAGCGAGCGACGCATTATGCCGCGCACGAATGCCGCCGGGATACGCCGTGGCAGCAGCTTCAGTCCGAGCCGGCAAAGCCAGCCCAGCATTCCCGGCGTGATCACGGTCTGGCCGGCGAGATAGCCCTCGATCGCGGTGCGTGCAACAACTTCGGGCGAGAGCCCGGGGATCTTCCCCGTGCGCTGCCGGTCGGCATGCATGTTGTGGGCAAAAAACCCGGTATCGACCGGTCCCGGCAGGAGTGCCGACACCGTCACGCCACTGCCAGCCGCTTCCCAGGCCGCCGCCCGGCTCAAGGCGAAGAGATAGGACTTGGTGGCGCCGTAGAGAGCGAGATACGGCATCGGCAGCATGCCGGCGAGCGAGGCGACGTTGAGAACGCCGCCCGATCGACGCGCCACCATGGCGGGCAGGCATGCGTGCATGAGGGCCGTCGCCGCATCGATATTGAGGTGGAGAGCCCTGCGAATCGCGTGCGGATCACTGCTGGCGAAGGCGCCCGACGCACCAACTCCGGCGCAGTTGACCAGGATGTTGACGTAGCATCCTGTGTCGGCGATCGCTGCCATCAGGCGGGCGACGGCATCGGGCTCGGCCAAATCGCAGGCGACATGCTCGACCGACACCCCGTGCGCGGCCGCGATGGCGGCTGCTGCCCGTTGCAGGCGTTCCGCGTCGCGGGCGACGAGAATCAAATCGTGGCCTCGAGCGGCAAAGCCGCGCGCCAGAGCAAGACCGATGCCTCTCGACCCGCCTGTGACCAGTACGATGGGCCGCTGCGCTCGCGCCGCGGACGCGGGCGTCATTGCGGCCACCAAACCGATCTCCCCCTTCGCCCGCTCGTCCCTGAAGGATTACCTGATCGGCCAGCGCGCGGTCGGAAAGGGCTCACTTCCGGGGCCGCGCCTTCTCCGGCTGGAAGTAGCGGTGCTCGACCCGATCGCCGGGCTTGAGGCCGAGGCGCTCGGCCGCGCCGCCGGCGAGCTCGAGACAGGCCGTGACGTCGCCGCGCGAGGCAACGATGTCCTCGGAGAGCGGCACGGTGTGCGCCTCGATGCGATGCACGACGCCATCGGCGCGGATGAACACCATGTCCAGCGGAATGTAGGTATTGCGCATCCACATGGTGACTTCTTGCGGGACCTCGTAGAAGAACAGCATCCCGCTCTTGTCGTTGAGGCGGGTGCGGAACATCAAGCCCTGCGTCTTCTCCTCAGGGGATTCCGTGATCTCGACGTCGATCACGTGCGTCCCTTGTGTGGTCAGGAGTTTCAGGGTCTCGCGCAGCATGGCATGGGCTGGGTAGAGGAGGCTCGCCGACAACGCCAGCACGACAAAAAGCCAGGCCGCTTTGAGGGCGGCCCGGCGAGAGCCTATCCTGCTGCTGGCAGGGTCAATGCTTCGGCGGCAAGCCCGGCGGGACACCGTCCGGCCGCAGGTCGGCAGCCATGCAGCCCTTGATGCCCATGCCCCAGCGGACCTGCACGACCTGATCCGGCCGCAGCTCGGTGAAGCCGAAGCGCCGCAGCGTCTCCATGTGCACGAAGATGTCTGGGGTGCCTTCGCCACGGGTCAGGAATCCAAATCCACGCACTCTGTTGAACCACTTTACCCTGGCCCGCTCCCAGTCGCTTTCCGCAGTGACTTGCACGTGCGTGCGCTGCGGCAGCTGAGAGGGATGTATCGCCGTGCTCTCATCCATGCTAAGCACGCGAAATGCCTGCAGGCCTCTGGGTCGCTTGAGCACCTGACAGTGGACCCTGGCGCCCTCATAGGCCGTCTGATAGCCGCCAGCCCTGAGGCATGTGACATGCAGCAGCACGTCGGCAAGCCCATTGTCAGGCACGATGAACCCATACCCCTTCGAGACATCGAACCATTTGATCGATCCGGCGATCTCGAAGACCTCCACACTGGCGTCGCCGCCCGTCTCTGCTTCGTTCTCCTTCCCCTGAATATCCGCATAGTCTGGAGAAAACTTGTCTTTCTCCTGCACCATACTGGAACCCCCCGCTCTACGTTTGAACCACTCCTGCTGCCGGTTACGCTTGGGCCCCGATTTTTGCCCTCTCGAGGACCGTGCCGTCCCCGACAGCACACTTTCGCTATACCCAAGGCCTCTCAGTGGCGCTAGTAAATTTTGCCGCGGGGGTGGAAAAAAACCTGTCGATGTCGCATGCGAGCCTCGATAATACTGGCGCAAGAGACTGAATGCGCTTCCAGTTCTTGATTTGGCAGATCGAATCGATGGCGACACTAAGTTGTGGACTACAGATACCTGTGCATTTCGCGTGGATAAGCTTGCGCGGCAAACGATAAGAGCTTGCAAGTCTTGCCCGAAATGGCCTCCGCGCATCTGATTCGTCACGCGTGCGGAGCCGCGGAAACGTCCCTGCCGCAGAGGGCGAAACTGCGACAGTTTCGTGGCGATTCGAGGGCGGCCGCGAAATCGGATCGGCGCGTTGCCATTGCGCCTCGGCTAGGTAGGTCGCTCGCTTGCGCCGCGCCCGGAGGGGAGGCAATGTTGCGACAGGCAGCGTGCCAAGCCAGGCTCGGGCCGTCAGCAGGAGGTGTCGAAGTGTCTCTCCGATATCTGCACACAATGGTGCGCGTTACCAACATCGAGCAGAGCCTGGACTTCTATTGCAAGAAGCTCGGCATGGAGGAGGTTCGTCGCATCGAGAGCGAGGCGGGCCGGTACACGAACATTTTCTTGGCTGCTCCCAGCGACAAGGCGCGCGCCGCCACCGAGCGTGCGCCCCTGCTGGAGCTCACCTTCAATTGGGACCCGGAGAAATACGGCGAAGGCCGCAATTTCGGCCATCTGGCTTTCGAGGTCGATGATATCTACGCGACGTGCGAAAAACTGATGCAAGCCGGCATCACCATCAACCGGCCTCCGCGTGATGGGCGCATGGCGTTCATCCGCTCGCCCGACAACGTCTCGATCGAGTTGCTGCAGAAAGGTGCCAGCCCGCAGCCCAAGAAAGAGCCGTGGGCCTCGATGCCCAACACCGGCAAGTGGTGACGCGGTCTCCCCACCCGGACGGTATCGCGAAGGAATTTGCTAAAAATCTGCTCTGTGTGCGATCGGGTTCTTAAGCCCGGCGGCTTAACGTGCGCGTGCTGAGGATGTGCATGGGCGCCCTTGGGCGCGCGTGTACTCGCGGGGGCGATCGAAGACGCGGGGAGAAGCGTGCGCCGACAACGACCCAGGTTTGGCGCCGTGCCCGTTGCCGTCGCGCTTTGGACTCGCGCAGCCGCCCGGCCGTCGGCGGAATGCTTCGATCAGGCAAGAGCGGGCCCCGACCTTCGATGATCGAGCGCTTGCGCCTTCCGCACCCACAAATTGCCACCAAGCTCTATGGCGCCATCGCCCTCATCCTGGCGGTCGTCTACGTGCTGGCGGCCGCCGCCACGAATTTTGCCGGCCGCACGGAAGAAGCGGTGCGGCAGTTTCAAGGGGATGGTCTTGGTGTGGTCTTGCTCTCCGCCAGCCTCGAGGTCGGGCTCGAGCAGCAGCGTCGGGTGGTGACCACGGCGCCCTTCCTGTCCGACTGGGGCACGAGGCAGCAGGACGAGCGAACGTTCGCGGACCTCACCGTGCAAATTCCCATGCTGATGCAGGGGATGGGCTATGGCCCGTCGCACGAGCTCTCCCAGCAATATGCCGATATCGCGCAGCTGGGTGCGATGGTCTTGGCATTCGTTCGCGACGAGCGGCTGTATCAGGCGAGCGTCATGGCGGCCCAGTACGCCCAATCCATGCAGGATTTCCAGCGTCAGGTCGCAGCCGAGCGCCAGCGGCGATCCCGCGCGGGCGAAGCAGTGCTGGAGAACGTCGCCTCGAGCTCGCGCGCGCTCGTGACCTGGGTATGCGCGGCTGCCGCGGTGAGCGGATTGCTGATCGGCCCAATCGGCCTGCTGTTGCTTCGCCGCGTGCTGTCGCGCCTGCAAGGGATCGGCACCGCGCTTGTCCGCCTCGCCCGCAACGACACCTCGATCGACATCCCCGGACTGGCGCATCAAGACGAGCTGGGCAACCTCGCGCGCTCGGTGGCCGTCTTCAAGGCCAAGTCCATCGAGCTCTTGCAGAAGAAGGGTGAGCTCGAGCGGCTCAATCTTCAGCTCGACGCGGCGATCAACCATATGCCGTTGGGGCTCAGCATGTTCGATAGCCAGGAGCGCCTCCTGGTATGCAACAAGCACTATGGCGAGATGTACGATCTGCCGAGCGAGCTCGTGCAGCCGGGCACGGTGCGCTGCGCGATTTGGGATTACCGGGAGAAGAAGGGCGCGCGGCACTATCCCACGGGCGAAGACTGGACGCCGGGCTCTGAGCATGCCGGCACCATGACGATCGAGTTCGGCAACGAGCGCATCATCGCCGTCGCGCGCCAGCCGCTGAAGGGTGGCGGCTGGATAGCGCTGCACGAGGACATCACCCAGCGCCGCCGCCAGGAGCAGGAGATCACGCATCTGGCACGTCATGACGTGCTGACGAACCTCGCCAACCGCGCGCTGTTCCGCGAGCAGTTGCAGCAGGCGCTGCTGCGCTTGCGGCGCGGCCAGGGATTTGCCGTCTTCTGTCTGGACCTCGATCGCTTCAAGGCCGTCAACGACACGCTCGGGCATCCCGTGGGCGACGTGCTCCTGAAGCAGGTCAGCGAGCGCCTGCTCAGCTGCGTGCGCCAGGGCGATCTCGTGGCGCGCCTGGGCGGCGACGAGTTCGCCATCATTCAGGCCAACGTGCGCGACATCGACAGCACCGAGGCGCTCGCCGCCCGCATCGTCGAGACCGTCAGCGCGGCCTACGAGATCAACGGCCACCGCATCGACATCTCCACCAGCATCGGCATGACCCTGGCACCGCGCGACGGCACCGATGCGGACCAGCTCATCAAGAATGCGGACCTTGCCCTCTACCGGACGAAGGCCGACGGCAGGAACGGCTACTCCTTCTTCAAGGCCGAGATGAATGCCCACATCGCGGTGCGCCGCAAGCTCGAAACCGATTTGCGCGAGGCAATCGAAAAGGAGGAGCTCGCGCTCTTCTATCAGCCGCTCGTGTGCCTCCAGACGCGCAAGGTGACGGGCTTCGAAGGTCTGATGCGCTGGACGCACCCCGAGCGCGGCACGATGCAGCCGGCCGACTTCATCGCACTGGCCGAGGAGGCAGGGCTGGTCTTGGAGCTGGGCGAGTGGGCCCTGCGCCGGGCTTGCGCGCAGGCGGCGCGCTGGCCCTCGCCGGTCAAGGTGTCGATCAACCTGTCGCATTTGCAGATCAAGCGCGACCTGATCGAGGTGGTGCTGCAGGCACTGGCGGCATCCGGCCTGCCCCCGCATCGTCTCGAGCTCGAGATCACCGAATCGGTGCTGTTGCAGGACAGCCAGAACGCACTGGCCACGCTGCATCAGCTGCGCCAGCTCGGCGTGCGCATCGTCATGGACGATTTCGGAAGAGGTTATTGCTCGCTCAGCTACCTACGCAGCTTTCCCTTCGACAAGATCAAGATCGATCGGGCGTTCATCGGCGACATGGACAGCAGCGAGCAGGCGCGCGCGCTGGTCGAGGCCATCGTTGGCCTCGGAAACAGCCTCGGCATGCTGACCGTAGCGGAGGGCGTCGAGAACTTCGGGCAGCTGGAGATGGTGCGCGGCTTCGGCTGTGCCGAGGCGCAGGGCTACTACTTCAGTGCGGCGGTAGCGCCGGGCGAGGTCGAGCGTCTGCTTAATGACACCTTAGAGCACGCGCGCGACGCGGCGTAGCCTATGCCGGCTTCGTTTGTACTGCGAGCAGCCACGTCGCTGCTTGCCGCCACAGCGTGTCGCGCAGGTCAGGGCGGAAGAAGCCGAAGTGGCCGATCTTCTGCACGCCGGCTTCGCTGGGCGTCACCCGCCAGATCGAGCGCGGGAGTACCCCAGGGGTCGTCTGCGACCTGCACGAAGCGGATGGGCGCGCGGAATTCGGGGAAATGTCGCCGCTCGGGTAACGTGTCGTCGCCGAACAGGAACTCCGGCTCCATGCACCAGCCCATCCACTCGAGGAAGGCCGGCCCCGGCAAGTCTTCGCCGCCCATCAGCACACCGGGGAAGTAGCCTTTCGCCCACACCACCGGCGGAGCCAGGAACCGCATGAGCAGGCGCACGCGATAGCGCTCGGGCGCGGCCATGCGGCCCCAGTAGCCGCTGAGGGTGGCGACGTTGAGCTGGCGGGCGATCAGGCGGTTGTTGTGGGCAAGGCCGGTGGCGAAGCCGCCCATGCTGTGCCCGACCCAGTGGATGGGCCGCCGCGGGAAGGCGCGATGCGTCCAATCGAGCACGCCCGGGACATCGAGGGTGCACCAGTCGCGCATGCGCACCTTCGAGCCAATGAGCGAGCCGCGGCGGGAGCCGCCGATGCCCCGATAGTCGAAGGTGAGGACGGGGTGTCCCAGCTCGGCCAGGTAGGCGGCGAACCGTGCGTAGTAGCTGCGCTTCACCGCCGTGGCGCCGCCGATCACGACAAGGGAGGTCTCGCCCCCGGCGGCAATGCCGGGCTCGAACAGCGTGGCGGTCAGCTCGACGCCGTCCTTCGCCGACACCATGAGCTCGCGGCCGATGCCGCAGGCGGCCGGCGCCGGCTCCAGTGCGACTGCGGGGACGTGCATGTTCCGCTTCCGGCGAAGTTAACGTATACGTTAACATAGCGCGGCGGCGCACGAAGGCAATATCCCATGCAGCAATCTGGCGAAGCGCGCGGCTTTCCCCTATAAGCCGGCGCAAAGCCCACTGGCATTGGTGCATGGGTGGCGGCCCTGCGTGCTTTTCGGAAAGCACCGGCGTGCAGCTGAACTTGGCGCGTAGGAGAGGACCATGGCTCAGCCGTGGAGGTTGGACAGCTGGAGGGGGAAGCCCATCCTCCAGGTGCCGGAGTATCCGGACCAGGCGGCACTGGAAGAGGTGGAGCGCAACCTGCGCAATTACCCTCCGCTGGTATTCATCAAGGAGGTGCGCTCCCTCAAGGAGAAGCTGGCGGGCATAGCCGGCGGCCAGGGTTTCCTGCTGCAGGGTGGCGACTGCGCGGAGAGCTTCAAGGAGCACAAGACCGACTATATCCGCGACTATTTTCAATTGTTCCTGCAGATGGCGCTGATCCTGACCTTCGCCGGCAACACGCAGGTGGTGAAGGTGGGGCGGGTCGCCGGGCAGTTCGCCAAGCCGCGCTCCTCGCCGACCGAGAAGCAGAGCGGAAAGGAATTGCCGAGCTACCGCGGCGACATCATCAATGGTCCCGAATTCACAGCGCAGTCGCGCATCCCCGATCCGCAACGGCAGCTCGAGGCCTACCGCCAATCGGCGGCCACCCTCAACTTCCTGCGCGCGCTGCTCGACGGCGGCTATGCCTCGCTCGAGAATGCGCACCGCTGGGAGCTGAAGTTCATGGAGGGCACTCCGGTCGAGACGCGCTACGACGCGCTGGCGAACGAGATCAAGCGCACGGTGGAGATCAACGCCCTGCTCGGCATG
>VBAB01000230.1 GCA_005888525.1 Alphaproteobacteria bacterium | reverse complement strand
CGTGTGGCCGCCAGATATATTTCCGGTCTTGCGCAAGACTGATGTGTGCTGGCTGCATCGCAGCGGAACGCAGATCCATCATTCGGCGCGGCGTCGCTGTGCCAGCGCCACGGGGACGCCGGGCTCGAACTTCACGCGGCGGATGACCAGCGTCGTCTTGACGCTCGCCACATTGGAGGCCGCCGTCAGCTCGTCGATGATGAAATCCTGGAAGGCGGTGAGGTCTGGAGCCACGCACTTGAGGAGAAAATCGGCTTCGCCGCTGAGCATGTAGCATTCGCGCACCAGTGGCCAAGCCAAGACGCGATTCTCGAAGGTTCGCAGGTCGGCTTCCGCCTGGCTGTGCAGCCCGACCATGGCAAAGGCGATGACTTCGAAGCCGACGCTCTTCTCGTCCAGCATGCCAAAGTATCCGGCAATCATGCCGGCCTGCTCCAGCGCGCGCACGCGCCTCAGACACGGTGGCGGCGAGATGCCGACCTTGCGCGCGAGGTCAACGTTGCTAATGCGACCGTTGGACTGCAGCTCCTTGAGGATGCGCCAATCGGTAGCATCGAGGCGGGCGCGCATGGGGCTAAGACTCCGCGTGCGTGGTAGCCGAGTCTGGCTCAGGAGATAGGTCGGAGCAACATTATTTCGCAGGCACGACAGAAAACCGAAATCCAACGAAAGTAAATGACGGAAGCGCTCGAGACCGTAGCCGGCAGGCGCGGCTGGATCATCAGCGACGGCAAGACCGGCAACGATGTGCAGACGCGAGGCGTATTCGATGCGTTGCGGCTCGAGTACACGGTCATGCGCGTTGCGCCGGCCGGAATCTGGGCGGCGCTTTCGCCCTGGGGGCCCGTCAGCCCGGCCGAGCGCTTCGGCACCACGCAGAGTCAATTCCATCCGCCCTGGCCCGAGTTCACCATCTGCGTCGGGCGCCTGACCACTCACTATATCCGCCGGCTCAAGCAGCTGGCCGGGCTGGCCACCTACACGGTCATTCTGCAGAATCCAAAGGTGGCTCCCAAGACCGCGGACTTATTCTGGGTGCCGGAGCACGACATGCGGCGCGGCGCCAATGTCATTACAACTCTGACGGCCCCGCACAGCTTCACCGCCCAGCGCCTGCGGGAGCTGCGGGCAACCCTGCCGTCGGACATCGCCGCTCTGCCTTCCCCGCGCGTGGCCGTGCTGCTCGGCGGCCCGACGCGCGAGTACCGCTATACGCCGGCGGCGCTCGCCCGGCTCGGCGCGGCGCTGCGCAAGCTCGCGCAGCTGGGTGCGGGGCTCATGATCACGCCGTCACGGCGCACGCCGGCCGATGTGACCGCCTTCGTGGGCGAGGCTACCGCGGGCGTGCCACGCCTGCTGTGGGACGGCGAGAGCGCCAACCCGTATCCGGCATTCCTGGCTCATGCCGACGCCTTTATCGTGCCCGCGGATTCCGTCAACATGACGGGCGAGCCATGCGCGACGGGCAAGCCCGTCTACGTGTTCGCGCCCGAGGGCGGCTCACCCAAGTTCAGGCGCTTCCACGAGGCCTTGCAGCGCCACGGCGCCACGCGGTTGCTGCCCGATCCCTTCGACCGCCTGGAGACCTGGAGCTATGCACCACTGACCTCGTCGGATGCGATCGCCGCCGAGATCGCCCGGCGGTGGGTGAAGCGACGACAGATGCTGGGCACGCCACAGCCGGCGCGTGTGGGCGGGGCCTGACGCCATGAACATTCCGATCGTCCCGCTGGTCGTCGCCACCGCGCTCTTCATGGAGAACACGGATTCCACGATACTGGCGACCGCCCTGCCGACGATTGCCCGCGACCTCGGCCTCGATCCTCTCTCGCTCAAGCTCGCGGTGACGTCCTACCTGGTCAGCCTGGCGGTGTTCATCCCTGTCAGCGGCTGGGTGGCGGACCGCGTGGGCGCGTGCACCACCTTCCGACTCGCGCTCGCCGTGTTCATGATTGCCTCGATCGGCTGTGCGTTCTCCAACTCGCTCGGCCAGTTCGTGTTCTGGCGGGCGGCGCAGGGCCTGGGCGGGGCCATGATGGTTCCGGTCGGGCGCATGGTGGTGATCCGCACGGCGCCGAAGGCCGAGCTGGTGCAGGCGCTTTCCTTCATCGCCATGCCCGCGCTGGTTGGGCCGATGCTGGGGCCGCCGCTGGGCGGGCTCATCGTCACGTATGCGGACTGGCGCTGGATCTTCTTCGTCAATATCCCCATCGGTGTCCTGGGCATCGCGCTCGCTACGCTGTTCATCCCGGACGTCAGGGAGGAGACGCCGCGCCTCGATGCGAAGGGCTTCCTGCTGCTGGCGTCAGGCTTCGGCGGCTTGATCCTGGGGACCGCCATGCTGGGGCGACGCATCGCCCCGCCGGAGGTGGCGGCGGCATGCATCGCCACGGGGGCGATCACGCTACCCCTCTATTGGCGCCATGCGATGCGTGTCCCGCGGCCGCTGCTCGACGTGCGGCTCTTGCGTCTGAAGACCTTCGAGGCCGGCATTGCCGGCGCGCTGTTCTTCCGCTTCGGCGTCGGCGCCAGCGCCTTCCTGCTGCCTTTGATGCTGCAGCTTGCCTTCGGATTGGATGCGCTGAGCTCGGGCCTCATCACCTTCGCCGGGGCGCTGGGCGCGCTGGCCGTGAAACCGCTGGCGCGCGGCATCCTGCGCCGGTTCGGCTTCCGGCGGCTGCTGATCGTCAACGGCGTGCTGGCGTCCACCGTGCTGCTGGCGAGCGCGCTGTTCACGCCGACGACGCCGCATCTCGTCATCACTGCCGTGTTGCTCGCCGGCGGCTTCCTGCGCTCGCTGCAGTTCACCAGCCTCTCCGCCATCACCTATGCCGAGATCGAGCCGCGTCAGGTGGGCTCGGCCACCGGCATGGCAAGCGTCGGGCAGCAGGTGTCGGTGAGCCTCGGAGTGGCGGTTGGGGCGATGGCGGTGGAGGTATCCGAGTGGGCGCGGGGGCATTCGGTGCCGCAGACGGCCGACTTCTCGGCGGCCTTCGTAGTGGTCGGGCTGATGTCGATGGCCTCGGCGCTGCTTATGCTCCGTCTGCCGGCCGACGCGGGCGACGAGATGTCGGGGCGCAGGCTACCCCCGCGCGAGGCCCCGAGCGCCCCCACGGGTCCGGCGGGTGGCGGTTAGGAGCAGGGCACGGTCACCACGGCGCCGATGTTGGCGAAGTACTTCCGACACTCGCCGGAGCTGGCCGTCGAAGGTTGGGCGCTGGCGGATTCCTTGGGATTTGAGCTCGGTACCACGAGGCGCGCAGTCTGGTTGGCGAGCGGCTCGTGGATGATGCCGGAGTTGGCTTTGATCAGGTCCGACCCGGTCTGCCAGTAATCGGATTGGACGGTGCGCGGCTTCAGATCGGCGATCCATGCATCGGAGACGCCGGCCGGCCGGAGGTACGTGTCGACCAGGCGTTCCCAGGCGGCGCGGTCGAGCTTGGTCGTCTGCCTGGAGATAGGGTCCATGTGCGAGACCTCGTGGAACAGCCAGCTGCTGGTGAGCGCGCCGAAGCGCTTCTGGCCCTGGACATAGATGAACACGCACATGGAAGCGCACACGTCTCCCTGCGCGACGACGGTCTCGAGATCGTGGGTGCTCTTGATCTGGCGCAGCATCTCGATCACGCGCTCTCCTTCCGCCACCGACCCGCCATGGGAGTTGATCCTGAGCACAAGGCGCGTGGCCTGGCGCTTGCGGCTCTCGAACGCATCCCGGATCTGATTGGCCATGGGAGCCATGATCGGCCCCTGCCACGTCATGACCAGGGTGCCGACACGAGTGTTGGAGAAGCCCACCCTCAGCTCCCCGCGTGGGAGGTCCATGGCCACGGCCGGCAGACCTTGGGCAACGAGCACGAGCGTGAAGGCGAAGGCGGCAAGAATTGAGCGGAGCATGGACACTGGGCCCCTGCCGGTGGTTGTGGGGGTGTGGCCAGGGCGTGTGCTCAGCGCGCGCATTCGCGGTCTCCATCGGTCTGTCTGAGCAGATCCCAGATTGTCAGGGGGCTCACAGGTGTAACGGATGTGTCGCACGGGGCGCGAATGGGCGCTGTTTCCGGGGGTACCAATCCGCTGAATGCGGCGCTGTGGGGACGGCCGTAGGGTTAATGGAGCGAGGGCGCCCCCGTCTTCGTCACCGGCGCACCGTTGGCCCACCAGCGCTCCAGCGGCTCGAGCACGTCGTCCAGCGGCCGGTAGCCGTTGGTGACGAGGGCGTAGCCCTTCTTCTCGCTGCCGGCGATCAGCGTGGGAAAGCCGCTGATGCCGAGCTCCTGCGCAGCGAGGAAGTCTCGGAAGGTCTCGTTGCGGGTATCCGCAGCGCGGAAGGCATCGCCGAATTCCTGCTGGTCGAAGCCCGCCTCTTCGGCAACGCCGGCAATCTCCTCGGCCGAGGTCATATCGCGGTTCTCGGCGTAGAAGGCTTGGCTGATGCGGGCCATGAAGGGCAGCGCCATCTGCGGCTTCAGCCGCCGCACCGCGACCACCGCCCGGCAGGCGGGCTCCGTGTCGTAGACGAACGCTTCCCGCTCGAGAAAGGAGAAATCGAACGGCTGCCCGCTCGCGGCATGGACGCGGGCCCAGGCATCACGGATGTAGGCCCTGTCTTCTTCGCGCATCGGCGTGGTGTTGCCGGCGCGCAGGCCGCCCATCACCAGCTGCACGTCCATGCGCCCCTCGAAGCGCTCGGCGAGCGCCCAGATCACCGGCGCGAAGCCGTAGCACCATGAGCACATGGGATCGGCGAAGTATATGAAGCGATGCTCTGACATCGGATCACGCTTTCTTGAGTGATGTCGGTGCAGACCTTACGTAGTATGCGATGCGCCTCGCGGGAAGCGTAGAGACGAGTATCATCTAGTAGGAAACGCAACTCACACGTAGCGAGCAACGACGATAACGAGCATGAAGATCATCGTCACCTCTCTGGTCGCGCTGTCGTTTGCTGCAAGCCTGGCAGCGAGTGCGGAGGCTGCAACGCGCAAGCACAAGAAGCGGCTGTACAGTAGCCAATACAGCGATGGCTATGCGGGGGCCTACGGCTATGGTGCGCGGGCGGACCGCAGCACTGGCCCCCACGGCCCCTACTACGAGCACCGCCTGGAGGCCCTGCCATTTGGCTCACAACGGTGGTGGAGCGTGTACGAGGGGCAGCGCGGCCGGAAGTGAAGTTCGCGGCGCCGCGAGACTTGCACGTGGCCGCGTCGGGCGCTGATTGGGCTCGTGCGCCGTTGCTCTTGACGCCCTGGCTCGTTCAGGGCTTGGCGCCTGCTTGCTCGAGCATCTCGGCGATCTTGCCGTGGCCGCGCGATCTGGCAAGCGACAAGGGCCTGACGCCTTGCCGATCAGAAAGGTTGAGATCGGCTCCGCCCTTGATCAGTGCATCCACGGTCGCCTGATGGCGCGCACCGCCATCACCCAGCACGATCGCTTCGATGAGCGCCGTCCAGCCCAGATTGTTGACATGGTCGAGCGGCGCCTTGCCCGCGATCAGCGCGGCCACCACGTCGGCGTGGCCCAGGTGGGCGGCGGCGATCAGCGCCGTGCCCTTGTAGGGGCTGGTGATGGCGCGCGTGTCGCCCCCCGAGGCGATCGCCAGCTTGACCATCTGCAAGTCGTCGAGGACCGAGGCGATGGTAATGACGTCATAGGCTTGGTTCTCGAGCAGGTTCAGGTCGGCCCCCGCTTGGATCAGCGCACGCGCCGCCTCAACGTGTCGCTGGAAGGCCGCCACCATCAGCGGCGTGCGCCCCTGGCCGTCGCGTGTGTCGAGACTGCCGCCGGTTGCCGCAAGGCGCTTGATCTCGGCGGCGTCGCCGCTGGCGGCCGCGGCATGCAGGCCGCGATAGGCGGCGATCTCCTGCTGGCTGGGTGGTATTTGCGCCAACGCCGGCGCCGAGAGGACGAGGCAGGCTACGCCGAGAAAGGCGAACACCGTCCAGCGAGGTGCGTTCGGCATTGTTGCTCCCAATTTTGCGGGCGCTTCACGATGTGGCTTGAGAGAGTGCCGTCGCATGCGCTAAAAGCCGCCAACTCCCAATTCAGCCGTAACGCAAGGAGTCGCCCGGTGGCGAACCCCCAACACGTCTATCACATGCACAAGCTCTCCAAGACCTATCCGGGGGGCAAGCAGGTGCTCAAGGACATCTCGCTGTCGTTCTTCCCGGGCGCCAAGATCGGCGTGGTCGGGTTGAACGGCTCGGGCAAGTCCACCTTGCTGAAGATCATGGCCGGCGAGCTCGAGGACTTCATCGGCGAGGCATGGGCCGCCGATGGCGTGCGCGTCGGCTACTTGGCCCAGGAGCCCCAGCTCGACGCGTCAAAGGACGTGCTGGGCAACGCCATGCAGGGCGTGGCGGAGAAGAGGGCGCTGGTCGAGCGCTACAATGAGATCGCCGCCAACTACTCCGAGGAGACCGCCGAGGAGATGGCCAAGCTGCAGGACGAGATCGAGGCGCAGGGCCTGTGGGACCTCGACACGCAGGTGGAGCAGGCGCTGGACGCCTTGCGCTGCCCGCCGGGTGACGCGGAAGTGACGAAGCTCTCGGGCGGCGAGAAGCGGCGCGTCGCCTTGACCAAGCTCCTGCTGTCCAAGCCCGACATCCTGCTGCTCGACGAGCCGACCAACCATCTGGATGCGGAGTCGGTCGCCTGGCTCGAGCGCTACCTCAAAGAGTACGCCGGCTGCATCATGCTGGTGACCCACGACCGCTACTTCCTGGACAACATCACCGAGTGGACGCTGGAGCTCGATCGCGGGCAAGGCGTACCCTACAAGGGCAACTATTCGAGCTGGCTGGAGCAGAAGGCAAAGCGTCTCGAGACGGAGAAGGGGCAGGAGGAGGCCAAGCAGCGCACCCTCAAGCGCGAGCTCGAATGGATCAGGTCTTCGCCCAAGGCGCGGCAGGCCAAGTCCAAGGCCCGCATCCAGGCCTACGAGCAGCTGGCCGAGGAGGCCGGCCGGGAGCAGACCGGCAAGGCGCAGATCCAGATTCCGCCGGGTCCGCGGCTCGGCGGGGTGGTGGTGGAGGTGGAGGGGCTGTCGAAGGCGTTCGGCGACCGGCTGCTGATCGACAATCTCTCCTTCAAGCTGCCGCCCGGCGGCATCGTCGGCGTCATCGGCCCCAACGGCGCCGGCAAGACCACGCTCT
>VBAB01000229.1 GCA_005888525.1 Alphaproteobacteria bacterium | reverse complement strand
AGGTCAATGGGGCCGCCGTCGCTGCCCTGAACAGCGCGGATCTGCGCAAGCGACTTATCGACATCGGCGCGGAGCCTGCCCCAATGTCGCCCGAGGAGCTGCGTGCGTTCATCTCGGCCGAGATCGTGAAGTGGCGCGAGATCATAAATCGAGGCGGCGTATCGGCGGAGCAATGATCCGAATTGGCGTATGGGCCCGATACTTGTCTCAGCCAGGAGCAGATCATGAAGTTCGACAAAGGCCACCGCGAGTTCCACACGCTGGACATGGGTGCCGGCTGGCAGACCCCTCCGGGCTATCCGGGCGGCTTCAAGCAGAAGATCCTTGCCGGCGAGCTCGACGAGATGAGCAAGCGTGGCAACCGTACGCGGCTGCTGCGGCTCGACCCCGGCACTTTTTCGACGGTGCCGTTCGTCCATGACTACTGGGAGGAGGTATTTCTCCTGTCCGGCGATCTGATCGTCGGCAACGATGCGCAAGGCAACGGCGGAGAGCAATTCCGCAACTACACCTACGCCGTGCGTCCGCCCGGCGCCTATCACGGACCGTTCAAATCCGAGACCGGATGTTTGCTGCTCGAAACCCACTACTACGATTGAGCCTGACGCGTGCCTCCCACCCACTCGCTGGCCAACGGGCGCTCGCAATGAGCGCTGCGTACAATTTGGGCGACCTGTTCGCCCCCTCGAGCATGGGCGAGCGCGTTGCGCTGATCGACTGCCGCGACTGGGATGCGCCTCGCAGCTACACCTACCAGCGGATCGACGAGTTGGCCGACGCCTGCGCGCGCGGGCTCTTGAAACGGGGCCTCGCGCGCGGCAGTACCGTCGCCATCCTTTCCTCCAATCGCGCCGAATTCCTGGTTGCCTACCTGGGCGCGATGCGGGCGGGGCTCGTGGCCGTGCCGGTGAACTTCCGCTTCCCCGCGGACACCATCAGCTACATCATGCGCGATGCGGCTATCCAGGCCGTCTTCTACGACGCCGACTGTCGCGCCTCGCTCCCTGCCGGCGTTCCTGCCATCGGCTTCGATGATCCAGGCCCCGACGGCTTCCAGGCGCTGCTCGATCTGGGCCCCTTCGAGACCGTGCGGCCTGAGCACGGTGAGCCGGCCATGGTGCTCTACACCTCGGGCTCGTCAGGCCGGCCGAAGGGCGTGCCGCTCTCGCACGATGGTCAGCTCTGGGCCATTCAACAGAGGAGCCGCGCCGGCTCGTTCACAAAAGAGCGGCTGCTGATAGCGGCGCCCCTGTTCCACATGAACGGTTTGGGTACGGCGAAATTCGTATTCGCGGCTGGCGCATCGATGGTTGTGCTGCCGCGCTTCGAGGTGCGCCGCTATATCGAAGCCGTCGATCGGTTCCAGTGCACGTGGCTCACCGGTGTGCCCACCATGTTCGCTTTGGTCGTCAGGGAACGCGAGATGCTTGCCCGCTTCGACCTCTCCGCCGTGAGGTACGTGCGCATGGGCTCCGCGCCGGCCACGCAGCAGCTGATCGACGCCACCAAGGCATGTTTTCCAAACGCCTCGATCTCCCTCGTTTATGGCACCACCGAGTCGGGTCCGGTGGCGTTCGGTCCGCATCCGCAGGGGCATCCCAAGCCCGATACGGCGCTCGGTTGGCCGGTTGCGGGCGTCGAGGTGCGCTTTGCCACCGCGGCCATGGAGGAAGCCGGCGAAGGTGTGTTGCTGATCCGCACGCCGGCGATGATGCGCGGCTACCTGAACCTGGCCGAGAAGACCCGCAAGGTGCTGACACCCGACGGCTGGTACATGACGGGCGACGTGCTCAAACGCGCGCCGGAGGGCTACTACACCTTCACCGGGCGGGCCGACGACATGATCAATTGCGGCGGCGAGAACATCTTTCCCGCGGAGGTCGAGACCCTCTTGGCGCGGCATCCCGGCATCGCCGAGGCGTCGGTGGTGGGCGTTGCCGACGACATCAAGGGCGAGAAGCCGGTGGCCTTTGTCGTCCTGAAGCCCGGCGCGCGCTTGAGCGAGGACGACGTCAAGCGCTATGCGCTGGCCAATGCGCCGGCCTTCCAGCATCCAAGGCGCGTGAAGTTCATGGCCGAGCTGCCCTTGGCCGGGACCAACAAGGTCGACCGCCATGCGTTGCGCCGGCTCGCGGAGCGCGAATGGCCGACCATCGAGTGAGGCAACGATGGGGTAGTGCGGGGCCGTGTGCGATACTCGGCATGCGGTTGGGATGATGGGATCATGGATTGAAGGGATGCATGCATGAAGGCAGCGGTCATCTACGAGCACGGCGGGCCGGGCTCGATCCGATACGAGAAGAGCTTCCCCGATCCCAAGCCGGGGTCCGACGACGTGATCGTGCGGGTGGGCGCCACCTCGCTCAACTACCACGACATCTTCACGCGCCGCGGCATGCCGGGCATCAAGGTGCCCATGCCCTGCATTATGGGATTGGACTTCGCCGGGGAGATCGTCGAGGCGGGGGCCAACGTCAAGGATTGGAAAGCCGGAGACCGGGTTCTGATCGATCCCGTCGACCGGGTTGGGCCGGGCGGCCTGATCGGCGAGATGTGGCACGGAGGCCTTGCCGAATTCGCGCGCGTGCCGGCTCACCACCTGGTGCGGTTGCCGCCCGATGTGAGCTTCGAGCAGGCGGCCTGTCTGCCCGTCGCCTACGGCACGGCGCTGCGCATGATGTACACCATCGGCAAGATCAAGTCCGGCGACAAGGTGCTGATCCTTGGCGCGTCGGGCGGGGTGGGCACATGCTGCGTGCAGCTGGCCAAGAACGCCGGATGCGAGGTGATCGCGTGCGCGAGCTCGCCCGAGAAGCTCGAGCGCCTCCGGGCGTTGGGCGCCGACGTGCTGATCGACTACACCAAGCAGGACTACGTGAAGCTGATCTATGAGAGGTACGGCAAGCCACATCGGCGGCGCTTCACGGGCGGCGTCGACGTGGTCGTCAACTACACGGGCGGTGACACCTGGGTGCCGAGCCTGAAAGTCCTGCATCGGCAGGGCAAGGTGCTGACCTGCGGCGCTACCGCGGGGTTCGATCCCAAGGAGGACTTGCGGTTCATCTGGACTTTCGAGCTGCAGGTGCTGGGCTCCAACGGCTGGCTGCGCGAGGAACTGGTCGAGCTGGTGGAGCTGGTCCGGCAAGGCAAGATCAAGCCGGTGATCGACAAGGAGCTCCCGCTCGAGGACGCCAACGAGGCGTTCGCCATGCTCGAGGACCGCAGGATTTTCGGAAAGGTGCTGCTGAAGCCATGAGCGAGCAAGCGCAACGCAAGCTGTCGGGCGCGGAAGTGCAGGCGATTTTCGACCGCTCGCCGTTCATCGGCTGGCTCGGCCTCGAGGTTGTCTCACTCGACCACGAGCGCCAGGAGATCACGGTCAGAATGGCCATGCGGCCCGAGCTCGAGCGCCGCCCGGGTACCAGGCAATTCCACGGCGGCCCGATTGCGGCGTTCATCGACATCACCGGCGATTTTGCCATCGGCATGCTGGTGGGGGGCGGTGTGCCCACCATCAACCTGCGCACCGATTACCTGCGGCCGGGAATCGGGGATGCCCTGACCGCGGTTGCCCGCGTCCGTCGCACCGGCAAGATGGCCGCGGTCGTCGACATCGAGGTCTTCGATGACGACGAGAAGCTCGTGGCGCTCGGCCGCGGGACTTATTCGAGCAGCGCGGGCTGAGCCCGGAATCCCGAGGGAGGTCGCAGTATGGATCATC
>VBAB01000228.1 GCA_005888525.1 Alphaproteobacteria bacterium | reverse complement strand
ATCCGTGGCGATCCTGTTCATGCCTTGGCACACTTGCCCCTGCGGACGGGACTCGGGTCGCCTGCCCTTGGTGGGAGACCGGCCTTGGCAACGCCCTTTGCGCCGGCTCCAATTTTGAGTAGGCGGCGTTAGGCAGTCCAAGTCTCAGAAGCGCTTCTATCTATCAACGCCGACGGCCAATACCCACCCGGCGGCCAACGCCGACCGCTCGGTATCCGTAGCCACGGCGCCAACCCACGCTCCGGTAGCCAACCCGGCGGATGCCGACGCCACCGCCGTAGTAGGCCCGTAGCGATAGCCTGTATCCCAGCACGCTGCAGCCTGGTGACTTCCCAGCGCAAGAAGAGGCGCGGCGACGACGAAGGCGGCGGCTATTGTTCGTATACGCATCTGATCACTCCTTCCCGATATGATATGTACAAATACCGGTTGCTCGGCCGCGAAGCACTCAGGGGAAACCACGAAAATGTCTTGGGAGCCACCGGCCTGCGCGCGCCGCCCTTCCCTCCACACGTCGAAGGCGAGTTGTTCGGCTGTGGCCCGCTCTTGTGGCCGCGCCTTAACGCTTGGCCGGCTTGCTTACCTCCGCGCGCAACGGCTTGGGGAAACCCTCCGGCAAGGCGCCCAGCATGTGCGCTGCCGCTTGTACCGCAACGATGTAGCCGTAGGGGCCGAGGCCGCAGATGACGGCCTTCACGGCTCCCGAGAGCTTGGAATGTCGGTGGTGCTCGTCGCGCGCATGGATGTTGGAGATGTGCACCTCGATCACCGGCCCCTCGAACGTCTTCAGCGCATCGAGCATGGCGATGGAGGTGAACGAGTAGGCGGCCGGATTGATGATGATCGCGTCCGCCGTCTCGCGCGCCGATTGGATCCAGTCGACCAGCTGTCCCTCGTGGTTCGATTGGTGGAAGGCGAGAGAACCGCCGATAGTTTTGACCAGCTCCGCGCAACTGGCTTCGATCTCGGACAACGTGGTTGTGCCGTAGATATGCGGCTCGCGCACGCCGAGCAGGTTGAGATTGGGACCGTTGAGGATCATGATGCGAATGGGCATTGGGGGGCCTCTTGCGCCAAGTCATTCCGAGCCGAGCATAGCGGATTGCGCGCCAGTATGCTGCAAACGGCGCACGGCCTCGAGGCATCATGAGAGGGAGCCTTGAATGTCCACGGTTTGGCGGCCGAAGCCGTTCATACGCCCGGTTGCCATCGGCGTCATCCGCCGTGGCGCCGAGCTGCTGGTGGTAGCCGTCGCCGACGATGCCGGTACCATCACGGGCTGGCGGCCGCTCGGCGGCACGATCGAGCTCGGCGAACGCGCGGCAGAAGCCTTGCAGCGCGAGTTCATGGAAGAACTGGCCGAGCCGATTACGGCGCCGAAGCTCATCAGCGTGTTGGAAAGTCTCTACACGCATCATGAGACGCAGGGTCATGAAATCGTTTTTGTGTTCGAGACTGCGTTCGCCAAAGCAGACGCCTATCGGCGAAACAACTTCCAGTTCCGCGACGCAGGCGTGGACAACACGGCGCGATGGATCGACCTCGCACGATTCCGCAGCGGACAAGAGCAGCTTTTCCCGGCGGGATTGATCGATGTGCTTTGACCACGAAACCGTCGTCGGCAAGCTCTGGGTAGCTGGCATAGAGGCGGTCGATGCCGGCTGCCTGGCCACGGCTCAGCACCTCGCCGGCGTCGAGGCAATGGGCGGTGCGCATGAGGCCCTGGCGGCGCAGGATCTCGTGGCAGCCCGGGATGCGATGCAGCCGGCGAAGGCATTGGCGACGTCGAAGATGACGCTGTTGCAGTCGGTCACCATGGCGTCGAGCGCGAGGATCTCGTCGGGCACGGCGCCACTGCCGACGCAGCTGTGGATCTTGGCCAGCAGGTCGACGGCCGATTTCGTCCATACGCTCCAGTGCCCCAGCAGGCCGCCCCGGAAGCGCAGGATCACATCGCGCTTGCGCGTGCGGATGCAGAGCGGGGTGACGAGATCGGCGACGATGTGGTCGTCGTTGCCGGTGTAGAGCGTGATGCGCTCCTCGGCGTGGGCCTGGGCAATGCCGAAGGCGACGTCGAGCGTGCGATAGCGGTTGAACGGCGCGACCTTGATCGCGACCACGTTGTCGATCGCCGCGAACCGGCCCCAGAAGGTGCGCGACAGCGGGATGCCGCCCACCGCCGTCTGCAGGTAGAAGCCGATCAGCGGCATCTCGCGGGCGACGATGCCGCAGTGCTCGACGATCTCGTCCTCGCCGGCGTCTTGCATGGCGCTCAGGCCCAGCAGCGCGGCGTGATAGCCCAGCGCCCGCGCCGTGCGTGACTCCTCTATGGCCTGCGCGGTCTTGCCGATCACGCCGGCGATCATCACCAGCGGCCTCTCGGACCAGCTGCTCGCGGTCTCGGCGGCAAGCTCCAGCACCGGCCGATACAGCCCCGCCTCGCGGATCTGAAATTGCGTGGCGTGTACGCCCACGGCAAGCCCCCCGGCGCCCGCATCGATGTAGTACCGGGACAAGGCACGCTGCGATTGCCGGTCGAATTGGCGCCTCTCGTCGAGCGCCAGGGGATGCGCGGGCAGCACGGCCCCGCGGCGCAGGACGGCGAGGACATCAGCCGGCAGATCGGTCCATGAGGCGCTGGGCATGCTTGGATCCTCATCGGTCGTCCGCGCGATTATATAGACAGGCGGGGTGCGAGCACGCGAACAGCGCCGGGCCTGCTCACTTCTCTTACGGGGTGTAGAGCGGAAACGTTGTACTCAATAAGTGCCTTGCCGAATAGGACTCGGACCCCCCTGACCGACCTGGGCCCGGTGTGCGTATTGCCGCGCAAGATCCCATTGGCGCGGACGCAAGGCACATCATAATCTGGCAAGGGCGGACCGATGACTGTTCTCTGGCAACAGGGGCACCGTCTACACCTGATCCTGGCGAAATATGGCGTCGGCCGAGCCCTGGTCAGTCTCGCCAAGCCAAAGTATGCTCCGTAGCCTTCCAACTTCGGCACAATGGAGGCCAAAATGGCGACCCATCATGGCGAGTGCTTTTGCGGTGCAGTCAGGATCGAGGTCACAGGAGAGCCGCAGGCTATGGGCTATTGTCATTGTCGCTCATGCCGCTCGTGGTCTGGAGGGCCGGTCAACGCATTCTCGCTGTGGAAGCCCGAGGACGTGAAGGTGACGGCGGGTGGGGAGCATGTCGCTACGTTCGCGAAGACGCCCATGAGCGAACGCAAGTTTTGCAACAAATGCGGCGGCCATCTCATGGCCAATCATCCGCCGCTGAAGATGGTCGATGTATTTGCGGCCACGGTCCCGTCGCTGAAGTTCGTTCCGGGCGTACATGTCAACTACGGGGAAACCGTGCTGCCCATGAAGGATGGTCTGACAAAGTTCAACGACTTCCCGTCTGAGTTCGGCGGGTCCGGAAAAACGATTCCGGAGTGAGAGCAAAAGCCGGATTCGACTTCAGTTTCGGCTCGTCGGCCTTCAGGCGCTTCTGGCAACCGGTCAAGCGAGTTCAGGCCCGGCAATGGCAAAGATGTGGGCCCCGTCGTCGATCCGGGTGCTGCCGCCGCGCAGCATGCGCATGTAGCCGCGCGGCGCCGAAGCGCCCTGCTGCTCGAGCCAGCGGCGAATTTCGCCATGGCGGTCGGGGACATCGACGATGAGGGGTCGGTCCGCTCCGGCAAATGCGCTGCTCAGCAGCGCGAGGCCGGTCGCCTGGTCTTCGGCGACGACAGGGCCGACGTGTAGGGCGCGATATCCGTCTCGCCCCAGAGCATAGCCGGCGAGCGTACCGTCCGCACGCTCGGCAATCCTTGCGAGCGCCGGAGCGCGCGTCAGCAGATGCGTCACAATGGGGCTGCGCGCAAAGCCGCTGCGCGAGCGATCGTAGGCGCAGATCCGTTGCAGGTCGTCCGGCGTCGCGGCGCGGACCACGATGCCGCCTGGCGGTGCCACCGCATGGCGCAAACCTTGTTGCGCGTGCCAGCGCGAGAGCGGATAGACGTCGCGAAAGCCGAGCGGCTGGTAGATCGGCCGACCGAGCTCTGTGGCATCGAGGCCGGCGGCGGCGCCGCTCGCCTCGACCTCGGCGATGCAGCGCGTCAGCAGGTGTGTGCCGAGGCCGTGGCCCCGCGCCGGCTGGGTTACCAGCACCATGCTGATCCAGGAGATGGTCGGACCGAGCGGCAGCGCCAACGCGCTCGCGATCCATTGGCCCCTTGGGCCGCGGACGCCGTAGCCCCACCCCAGGTCCAGCATGAGGCGCCAGTCGGCCGCCACCTGGTTCCAGCCCGCTTCGATCGACAGCGCGCACAGGCCCTCGGCATCTCTCGGCTGGAGGCGCTCGAGGCGCCGTGGCGCAGCCGCAGCCGCGTCAGAAACGGCCATCGCGCACCTCGTAGTGGGTCGGCTTCCCGTGGCTCGCCATACCGCGCGAGAGCCAGTCGGCGGTCCAGTCGAGCATGCGATCGATGGCGACGCGGGGCGGCCCCAGCTCCGCGACCATGCGGGAGGCATCGTTGAGCCAGCCGGTAGGGCCCTCGCTGCCGGTGAGCTTCGCGGCGCGGCCGAGGCGGCGGGCAAACTCCTTCGCCAGCCAGCGCACGCTCAGCGTCTGCGGCCCCGTCACGTTGAGCGGGGTCGTAGGCGTGGTGGCACGCGCCAGGCAGCGCAGGGCCGCGGCGTTGGCGTCGCCCTGCCAGATCACGTTGACGTGGCCCATGCTCAAGTCGATTGGCTCCCCGCCCTGCACCTTGGTGGCAATGTCGTGCAGCACGCCATAGCGCATGTCGATGGCATAGTTGAGTCGGACGATGCGGCCAGGGGTGCCCAGCCGCGCCGAAAAATGCTCGAACATGCGCTCGCGGCCGACGCAGGAATAGGCGTAGTCGCCCGGCGGTGGGGTGGCCGGGGTGTCCTCGGTGGCGCCGCCGCTGTCGACAGGCACGAACGGGTAGACGCACCCCGTCGAGATGGCGACGATGCGAGAAGTGGCGAACACTTCCGCGACGATCGCCGGCACATGCACGTTCATGGCCCAGGTCAGCGCCGGATTGCCCGACGCGCCGAACTTCATCGCCGCCATGAAAACGACGTTGGCGAGCCCGGGCAGGGCCTCGACGGCGCGGCGATCGAGCAGGTCGCAAGCGACGGTCTCGATGCCCGCCTTCTCCAGGCTCGCACGCACGCCCCTGTCCGAGAAGCGCGCCACGCCGACGACGCGCTTTTCCGGTGCCGCCCGCTTGGCCATGCGGGCCAGCGTCGGGCCCATCTTGCCGGCAACGCCGAGGACCAGGATGTCGCCTGGGACTTTGGCGAGGTCGGCCGCGACTTCAGCCGTCGGCTCGCTCAAGCAATCCTCGAGCTCGGCCACCGTCGCAAAGCGTTCTGGCAGGGACGCCGCGCTCATGAGGTCTTCCCGCGATCTCTCGAACTGGCAGGTGCTGCCTCGGCCGTCTTCGGCGCCGGGCTGTCAGTCTACTCCGCAAGCCGCGCAATATCATAGGTCAAGCGCCCGGAGGCGTGGCGAGCTTCGTTGATGATCACATGCGCGCCCGCAACCGGATCGAGCCGCAACATGCTGAAGGCGTCCACATCGCGCCCGTCATCGAGTCGAACGTGGACGATGCCGGCGCCGCGGCCATTGCCGGGGCGCTTGATGTTGACCACCGTGGCTTCGTGCGTTTTGACCTCGAGCGTGCGATCGGCCTGCTCGACCTGGCGCACCAGAAA
>VBAB01000227.1 GCA_005888525.1 Alphaproteobacteria bacterium | reverse complement strand
CACGCGACGCGTCAACTTCCGATTCACCCGATGTGACGCGGCTCGACAAAGGTGTAGGATCGTCGACGAAGCTGACAAGGAACAATTCCTCGCTATCGCCCGCAACCGGAAGGACAGTGATGCTCACGCCGACCGAGCGCTCATTGCGTTCAAGTTGCGCTCCCGTGACGGTAACTCGCGCACGATCCTGTTTGGCCCGCTGGATTGCCGATCGCATCTTGGCGCGCAACCCGTCGCGGGCCATGGCAAGCACGTTCCGCGTTCCCTCGCCTGAAACAACCCTTAGATAGCGGTCGACCACCCCGAAGTGATAGAGGCCCTCGTGCTTGGTATTGATCAGCACCGAGGCTGGCGCATAGGCATCGAGCAACGCTCGCTGCGACAGCTCACCGAAGCCGAGCCGCCGAGATGTTGCCTGCTGGGTCGGGTTGTTTGCGAGAACACGACCTGCAACCTTGGTTCCACGCGGAAATTCGACCTCGCCCGGCCGGCTGCGACCGATGTGCCGATAGATGCGATGCTTCTTGCTGATCGGCTCGAAGCGATCCGAAACATTGCCCACGGTTTCGGAGGACCCGAGAAAGAGAACTCCGTCGGTGTGTAGGGCAAAGTGAAAAAGCGATAGGATTTTGCGCTGTGCCTCCGGATCCAGGTAGATGAGCAGATTGCGGCAGGAGATGAGATCGAGGCGGGAGAACGGAGCGTCGGCCAACAGGCTCTGATTGGTGAAGACTAACGCCTCACGCAACTCGCGAACGACCTGATAGCTGTGCTCCCCCTTGGTGAAGAAGCGAGCGAGCCGCGTCGGCACCACGTCAGCCTCGATCGATTCGGGATAGATGCCGTTGCGATGTAGCTTGATATTGCGTTTCGCGGCTGCGATCTGCTCGAGAAAGAGCATCGTGATCGAATAGGCCTCTTCGCCCGTGCTGCAGCCGGGGACCCAAACGCGCAGAGGTCGGTCCAGTGTTTGCCGCTGCACGAGCTCCGGGATGATTTTCTCCCCCAGCAGATCAAAGGCAGCGGGATCGCGGAAAAAGTGCGTGACGTTGATGAGGAGGTCCTTGGCGAGCAGCTCGCGCTCACCGGAAGCCTCACGCAGAACCTGCAAGTATTGTGCGCCGTTCTCGATACCCGCCATCGCCATGCGCCGCGCGATCCGGCGTTGCAGGGTGCCCTGCTTGTAGAGCGAGAAATCATGCGGTGTCTTCGCGGCCAAAAGATCAATGATGCCCGCGAACGCCTCCTGGACGGTGTCGGAAGGTCGTACATTGGCGAGATCCACCTTGACGTAAGTCTGACGAGCGTAGCGGACGAGCGCTTGCGGCATCTTTGCCGCGACCAACACGAGATCGGCACCGCCGCCCAGGATTGCACTGCGGGGCATGCCATCGAACGCAGCCTCCTCAGGGTCTTGCACGATGACGAGACCGCCCTTCTCCTTCACCGCCTTCAATCCCAGACTTCCGTCGGTGCCGGTCCCCGAAAGAATCGCGCAAATGGCTCGCTCGCCGCATTCTTCAGCCAACGATCGCAGGAAGAAGTCGAAGGGCATGCGCGCGCCGTGGCGCTCCAGAGGCTTGGACAGGCGTAGGATGCCATCGCTGATCGCCAAATAAGCTCCGGGCGGAATAAGATACACGTGGTCGCGCGTGACCTGCATTCTGTCTGTCGCCTGCAGCACTTTCATGGGCGTGTGGCCAGCGAGCAGATCGACCATCAGGCTCTCGTGCGTCGGATCGAGATGCTGGATCAGCACGAAGGCCATGCCGCTGTTGGCCGGCAAGGCGTCAAAAAACTTCTTGAAGGCGTCGAGACCACCGGCCGAGGCCCCCAGGGCAACGACTGGGAAATCCATACTCGTGCGCTTGGGCAATTGCCGCGCCTGGCTGGGCTGTACGGCCCTGCGACCCGTCATGATTTTGGCTTTCGTGAGCCCGGGTTCCCATCGGGGAACGCTCGCGGGTGAATTGTACCTTATCACACACAACTGCAGTCATGAGCCATTTTTCGACGACATTTCGTCAATCGGTTATCGAATTAGGTATGTTCCGCACCTTGGCAGCAGCCTTTTCCGGTGTGCTCATGCTCCGGGCTGCACGAGACTTGTAGTTGCGTACTCGTGCTCATCGCCCATTGGCGGCCTGGCTTCCCCCCGCGAAGCTGGGCCGCTTTTTGGTTGGCCGGCGTGGGTTGCGCCCACAGCGCACCGTGCAAATGATCATCGTGACGGACACGCGCTGCCGGTCCAATTAAGTAGCTTCCGAGTCTCCACCCCGCGCTCGCTCTTGCCTATGCTGCCGCCATCCTCACGACCATACTCGAGTAAGAAGGGAAATACTGATGAAGGTCGCAATCGAAGCACACATCCGCTCACGGCCAGCTTTGGTTGCCGGGACGGGCAACGTTGCGGTCAAGCAGCAAGATGCGCAGCTGCGTGTCGTCGCGGATGAGCTCAGCCATCGCATGAAGAATCTCGTCACCATCGTTCAGTCGATCGCCCGCCAAACCATGCACGAAAGTTCGACAATGGGCGAATTCGAGGCGCGGTTCTCGGGCCGTCTCGGAGCCTTTGGTCGCTCCCTCGATCTTCTCATCGCCAATAACTGGCGCGGAGCAGATCTCGACGAACTGACGCGCAGGGAGTTGACCCCTTTTGGCGTCCTGGACAGGGCGCAGATCTCAGTCAAAGGCCCCGCAGTCGGCCTCAATGCGGAAGCGGCACGCAACATCAGCCTTACGCTACACGAGCTGGCGACCAACGCCTGCAAGTATGGAGCGCTCGCAGTGCCAGAGGGCAAAGTGGCCGTACACTGGGAGATCGCAAACGGCGCGGGAGAGCGACGCTTCCGTATGGTCTGGCGCGAGTCCGGCGGTCCGATGGTTACAGAACCCACGCGCTCGGGGTTTGGGCGACGGGTCATCCAGCTCCTGACGGCTCAGGCCCTCTCGGGAGAGGTGACACACGAGTTCCTGCCAGGCGGCGTCAGGTGGACACTCGACACCCCCGCGGCGTCTGTCATCAGCGCCAACAGCGAACACTCGAGCGCACCGAAAGGTCTCCGAAGCAAACGAAACGAAAGGAACCGGCATGTCGGTTAGCGAAGAGATGATGGGAGAGCAGCTCGATCGAATCATTGCCCGCACAGAACTGCGCGTCGAGCAATGGAACATTCACGCCAGCGCCCTCGCGCCTTACGGAGACCAAGCGAAGAGGGCGCGCAGCGAACTCGCAGCGGTGCTGATTGGTCTGGCGAAACTGAAGACATGTCGTAACAACCTCCCGGACTCACGGTCGCGTCGACGTGCCGACAGCTGAGACCAGAATCAATCGCATCGGTGCCTGCGCGACGTCGATGATGATGGGCCAGATCGGCCACATGGGTACATTCCGAGCCTCCCTTCGCCCCGCTGATACGCGCTATCGTCTTCTCCCGCGAGCGATGTGCCAGAACAACGATCACCGGCATTCACGTCCACGGGTTGAACACTGCAACGCTGGCAAATTCAACGGAACCGGGTCATGGCAGGACGAACAACGCGGATGTCGGTGACGTTCTCCCGTCCGTTCTCCCTGGTGGACGTCGATGGCATCCAGCCTGCTGGGACCTACAGGGTCCAAACGGTCGAAGTGACCCTCGACAATTTGTCGTTCCTCGCCTATCGCCGCGTTTCGACGACGATTGAGTTGCCCGGCGTGGGCGCCGGGAGCGGGAGAAGGCAGGTGGTGACTATAGATCCCCTCGAGCTCGACGCAGCCTTGAAGAGAGATGGGTCCGGCAAGGTCGAGGGCAGCCGGCAAATTACAAACGAAGTCGTGTAAATTCTACACCATTGGTAATTGCAGGCGATCCCCCGCCAGCCCACAAACCAAGAGTCACGAAGGCGATGAGTAGATGGCGCAGCGCACAGGGATCGCGCGTCACCACCAACCTCGTCTGCCAAAGCGACCAGAGCCATGAACTGCCCTGATTATGATTAGGAGTATCATGGCGCCAATCGTCGCGTTCGCAATCGCTGCGACGGTACCCGCGCCGATATGCACGTTGAGTTGAGGCAGCAGCCAAGAGCCGATGAAGGCGCCGATCACGCCGATGACGAAGTCGCCGACAAGTCCGAAGCCGGTGCCTTGCACGATTTGCCCTGCGAGCCAGCCGGCAATGATGCCGACCACCACTATAAGGAGAAGATTTTCACCAGACATATGCATGTTCGCGTGCTCCAGTTGAAGCTATCGGCAGCTATCCACCAACGCCCTTGGGATTCATTGCAGCGGGGAGCACCGCGACGGTGCGTTCATCGCCGCGGCGCCCTGAGAATCTAGCCGCGGTCGTGCCAGCGCCGCTCGCGTTGATGCCACCAACCGCAGCGCGGCCCTTCGCATCTCCAACCCCACAAATTTGCAGCGCCCTCACGCGGCCGGTCCGGCCGGCATGTGACGCGTCGTTCGCTGCGCATGTAGTGCCATCCGCGATCGTCGCGGCGACAGTCAAAGGTGGCTACAGGCGTTGCGATGCTTTCCGTTACAGGCCTCTGTCCTGGCGATCCAAGAGGGCCGGCGACCGAGGGCGCGGTGAAAAGAGCACCCGTGACGAACAAGGCTGCGTAGAGGGTCTTCATTAGCAGAGCTCCATTCTAGATTGGCTCGCCCACGCTTTGTAGGCGGCTCACAGTTCCGTCGCTCGCTGGAGAGATGCAAAGTCTAGCGACAGCACGACGTGATCTTCGACCCTATGTCGCGACGGCTCGCCGGAGGCAGCCTCGGAATCTACTCATGTTTCCAGCAGCGTCCTGCCCCCTGACGACACGTGCCATCCGAGGCCGGCTACCAAGATAGGCATTTTCCGATCCTTGGCGCCACGCTTGGGCTCGTGCCTCCATGATCGGGCAGGACGAGATCGAGTTTGGCGTACTCGTTGCCAGCTTAGGTGGGTCGCTTCTGTCGCAAAGCAAGCGCACCGAGATAGCGAAAACGCCGACAATACGGACTGGTACGCGAGAGCGTGATCGCCTCGCTCAGTGAGTAGGAGAACCTGTGATCAATACCCATACGGAAAAGCCGCTCCTGAACAACGTAACGGCGGTATTCGCAGGCGGCTCGCAGGCGTTTTTGCTGCCGCAGGACGCGACGCTCGAAGAGATCGCTTGTCCGCATCGATCATCTAAGTGTGCGGCAGGAACGGAGGGCTGTCGCCGTTGTTGTCAAATTTGCGAGCACAGTTCCGCAAGTTGCGCGCCCGAGATTATCCACCCCTTTTCGCGACGGGTTAATGCCCGAACTGCCCCGGCTTCGAGCGTTTGCCCGATCCCTGGCCCGTGACCCCGATCGGGCAGATGATCTCG
>VBAB01000226.1 GCA_005888525.1 Alphaproteobacteria bacterium | reverse complement strand
CCGTGCGCGTGGCTACATCTGCGATCGGCCGGCATCCGAAACCCTCCAGAAGCAGCCTTCAACGGATCACCTTGTTAAGTCGCAGTCGGGCCAGTGATCGGGATAGGGGGGAGCCTCGCGGCTCCACCCCTCCCACACCACCTGGCATACGGGTCCGTACCGCGGCGGTTCGAGAAGTTACGCTAACGCGCTTCGATCAAGGAGGGGAGACCGAGCGATTTGAATTGGGCATTGGACAGCCCGACGGAGAGGGCTTTGCTCCGGGCGATGTGCCATGGGCCACGGCCGCTGTCGGCCGTATTGCACAACTGCCCAAAAACTCGCAACGCGAGCAGTGCCGCACGACGGCGACGTGGTGTTTTCCACTGACGCCACAGAGCGGCCCGCAATCGCAGCCGGACCCAGCGAGTGAGAGCGGTCAACACCTCGGACGTTTCGCAGAAGCCGAAATAGCCGCGCCAGCCCCGCATGTACGGTGCCAACTCTTCCATTGTCGTCGTCATGCTGACGCCCTTGGCCCTTCGTGTGATCTCCCGGATTCGTTGCTTGAACCGTTCCAGAGATTTCGGCGCAATCGTGCGCTTGGCGTCTGGACCAGCCGTAAAGCTGAACCCGAGGAACTTCCGTTCCTGCGGTCGTGCCACCGCACTCTTTGCCTCGTTGACCTTGAGCTTGAGCTTTTGTGTGATGAAGCGCGTTATGCTCTCCATCACCCGCTGACCCGCGCGTTCGCTGCGAACGTAAATGTTACAGTCGTCCGCATAACGAACAAAGCGGTGTCCGCGGCACTCCAGCTCCTGGTCGAGTTCGTCGAGTACGATGTTACTTAGCAGTGGCGAAAGCGGTCCTCCTTGCGGAGTCCCTTCCACGCTTGGGCTGACCAGCCCGTTCTCCATCACCCCGGAATTCAGGAATGCCCGGATGAGTTTCAACAGCCGCTTGTCCTCGACGCGCTTGGCGATCTGGCCCATCAGTTTGTCGTGATTGACTCGATCGAAGAATTTTTCCAGATCAAGATCGATCACCCAGCCGTAGCCTTGCGCAATGTACTGCTGCGCTTGCGCCACGGCTTGATGCGCCGACCGATGCGGTCGGAACCCATAGCTGTGGTGGGAGAACGTCGGATTCCATCGCTGCTGCAGAACCTGCATCACCGCTTGCTGGACGAAGCGATCCAGCACGGTCGGGATGCCAAGCTTTCGCACTCCTCCTCCATCCGGTTTCGGGATTCCCACCCGCCTCACCGGTTTCGGTTCGTAGGTCCTGTTCAGCAATTGCTCCCAAATAGCCGGCCAGTGCTGCTTAAGATAGTCGCCGAGTTGATCGACCGTCATCCGGTCGACGCCGGCGCTACCTTTGTTGCCCCTCACCTGCCGCAATGCTTCCTTCAAGTTTGCTCGTTCACATATTTCCTCCATGATTCGACTCGTGTTGGCTGGGCGTTCGGGCTCACTCACCACCGAGAGCGATTCGATGTCTTCTCGTCCTGCCTGCCGGGCTTCACCCGTCGGCGCCGATGAGAAGTCCAGTCTCAACTGGAAGTTCAGCCGCTTGTCGCTCTCAAGATTCATGTCCTACTGGCCTCTCCTCTCGTTCGGGCCTTCAGCCACCGTTCCCGGCGCGGCCTATCCGTTGGCTCCACCTTTCGGGTTGGAGTGCCTCACTAGCCTTGCCGACGACATGACCTACTACGCCCTCTGCTGACTTCTGCCCGGCGGTCAGACCGCCTCGCGGTGGCCTCAGTCGCCGAAGCGACACCGGGCAGATCTCCTGGGGTAAGCTCAGTCGCCTTCCGCGCACAATCGCCGAATCTACGCTTCGCACCGTTGATGGATATGGACTTCGCGGTAAGTGGCCCGCTCGTCCGGTGCTCGCGCCTTGTATTCGGTTTTTGTCCATCGACTCGCGCATTTGCTTGGTGCTTCCTTCAGACCCCGCCTCGCGGCGATAGCCCTTGCACTTTGCTAGCCCTTCACCTCCATCAGGTTGGGCGGAGGACTTTCACCTCCGAGCTGCTGAGCATGCCCAGCACACCACGAAATCGCTGCGCGATAGCCCGCTGACGCGGGGGCTTACCCGCGCGCACGGGGATCTTAGCTAGAACGGCCAACGGGGACACGACATCTGCATCGAGCGGGGATTTGAGTGACGAACCCCGCGCAATCGGGTCAGTAACGATTATCTTGACGAGCAGATCGAAACAGTTTCGGTTGGCAAAGTCGAGGTTCGCTGAAGTCCTCAAAGATCGGTTCACCCGATGATGCCCCAAGACCGTGATGCCCAAGACTGTCGTGAGGCTCATCGCGCAGGAGTTGTCGCACGTGACCTTTTTGCCACGCCTAACTCTTTGAAATCACATGCGGGGCAAATGTACTTTCCCCTACTTGTGCAATACTCGTGCCGTAACGCCGAAGTTGTGCATATCTTCGACGCCAACACGCGTCGAAGAACACCCGGTACTCAAATCACCTACCGCTGCTAAAGATGCTATGAGGCGGACGAAGGCCGCCTTAGTCTTTTTGCGCTCTCCTTCGTCGCATCAACAACGTAAGGAGACGTGCACATGGATCATGCAATCACCGATACGTCAGCCGAGACTGTCCTCCGCGGTGCTTTGGAGTTGAGCAAGAACAGCTGGCTGTTGGCACTCCAGCTTCCCGATCGAGCGCAGCCGAGCCTGTATCCAATTAGAGGCGGCGATACGGAAGGGCTAATGGCGAAGCTCACGGCAGCCCGCGATCGCTGGGCGAAGGTGAGCGGCAAGGCGCCGTCGATCGTGCTTTGCTACGAGGCTGGATATGATGCCTTCTGGCTGGCACGGTTTCTCAAGGCACACGGCATTGAATGTCTGGTGGTCGACGCGGCCAGCATGCAGGTCAACCGGCGCGCACGCAGGGCAAAGACGGATCGGATCGATGTCGGCATGCTGCTTCGGGCGCTGATCGCATGGGGCCAGGGCGACCGTCACGTCTGGTCGGTGGTTCGCATTCCCAGTGTCGACGAGGAGGATCTCCGGCGCTCGCACCGGGAACGCGACCGCTTGGTGCGCGAAAGGACCGCTCACATCAATCGCATCAAGGGCCTGCTGTTCGGTCAAGGCATTCGCGACATCAACGTGAAGAGTAAGTACAAGACCCTGCAGATCGACAAGCTGGTTACCGGAGATGGGCGTCCATTGCCGCCACGGCTTGCCAGTGAGATCACTCGGGAGATCGCGAGGCTGGCGCTCATACAGGAGCAGATTACAGCGCTCGAACGCGAGCGCGACCAAGCGCCGACGCCCTGCAAGATCACCGAGAGGAAGAGAGTTCAGTTGATGTGTTTGACCGGGATCGGACCAGCCATTGCCGCCGTCATGACACGCGAGGTCTACTATCGCCAATTCGACAACCGGCAGCAGGTGGCCGGCTTTCTCGGTCTTGCAACGAGCCCTCACGACAGCGGAGACGTGGAGCGATCCCAGGGGATCTCGCGAGCCGGGCGAGGCCAAGTGCGCGGGATCATGATCCAGGCGGCCTGGCTCTGGCTCAAGCACCAGCCGAAGAGTGCGATCACCCGCTGGTTTGTGCAACGAACTGCAGGGCAGAGCGGGCGTATCCGACGGATCATGCTTATTGCGGTTGCGCGCAAATTGGCGATCGCGCTGTGGCGCTTCGTTGAACAAGGCCTTGTGCCGCAAGGCGCCATGCTCGCTACCCGGTAACGACACTGGTGGCGTAAGTCATCTACAGTTCCGACGCTCCTTCGGGTGCGTTGGGCGGGTCGGAGGTGTGGCTGTTATGGGGATTCGCAGACCTGGCCCAGCCAGTCTGCCGTGCTAAAGATGAGCCCCGTCCTACCTGCGCGATAGTCCATGCATGCAGCAGAGTGGCAAGCCGGAACGGAGCTGCCGGATATAAGCTGATGCGATCATCGCACGCGACATGGACATCGACGCTAAACCCGCCAACGACGAGCATCTCGACGCAAACAGAGAAGACAACAACCAGAGGACATCGCCCCCTTTTGTCGCGCCAGCATAGCGCGGTGCTCGATCAGTCAAGGACAAGCCCGTTGGGCGGCGCTATCGCGCCGTCCTTGACAGATCTTGCGCGCCGCGCTCCGCAGACGCCAGGGTCGGGACGAAAGAATGGGCTCTTCAGGTCGAACAAAAGAATGCACGAAAGTGAAAGGGCCCAGAAATCGGGCTTGACAGTGCCCCCGCTCATATAATCCCCATAGCGCACGCCGCACCGTCTGTGCCCACTGCCCGCGATTTCGTGCCTTGGCGCTTCTCGGACGCCGGCCACAGTGCGCGTGGTTGGCATCGTCATGCCGGCGTCCGAGAAACCTGCACAACAGCCGACATTAACCCCAGCGACGTTGCCTTCGCCCAGAGCCAGACCTCGGAGGCAGACTGTCATCATGAGCAATGATTAGTGCCGAATGCATCTTAAGACCCCCTGTCACATTGCCGACAGGAAGGTCTGCCAGTTCGAAGCGTTTTGGCCAGCCTG
>VBAB01000225.1 GCA_005888525.1 Alphaproteobacteria bacterium | reverse complement strand
CCGCCTTCAGCGCTTCCTCAACAATCATCTCGTTGTCATGCATTGTGAAGATGAGCACTTCGGTCTTCGGCAACCGTGCCCGAATTCGGCGCGTCACCTCCAAGCCATTGAGCATCGGCAACGAGTAGTCGACTACGGCTATGTCCGGCTTCGTCTCGACGGCCTTTGCGACTGCTTCCCTTCCATTGCTTGCCTCCGCAACGACATCCCAGTTGGGATGGACTTCCAAAAGCTGCCGCAGGCCGGATCTGACGACATCATGATCGTCTGCGATCAATATTCGGATCATGGCGCTGCCTCCAATTTGCAGGTATCAGCGATTGCGGCCGCGTGATGCATGTTTGGATAGGCGCCGCGACGCCCCAGCCGATGTCTTGCGATGTGCGTCGTCCACGCGAAGGACAGCGTGGAGCCTCGTGCCGCGAGGCTTGATCGGTGTGACCCTGGGCTTGCCGTCAAGCCCAGCCAAGCGCGCCTTGATCCCACGCTCGCCAACTCCAGGACGGAGCGGCGCGCGTCGTTCATGCTCGGCCACATCGGTTGTGCCGAGTCCGTTGTCGGTGATGACCAAATGCACGCGATTGGCGATGCATCGCAGGTCGACGGACACATGCGATGCCGACGCGCGGCGATAGACGTTGGCCAAGGCTTCCTGCACGAAGCGGAACAGCGACCGCTGCCGACCAAGCGGCAGTTTGTCGATGTTGCGGTTGGCCCTGAGCTTGATGTCGAGCCCGCAACGCCTGGCAAAGCCATCGACATACTGCTGCAGGCTGGAGCACAACCGGCGCGTGCGCAAGGCCGGGGGATGCATCAGGTAGCCGAAGGTGCGCAGCTCCTTCATGGTCTCGGCAATCGAGGCCTCCACGTCGCTCCAAAGTCCCGCCTCCTCGGGGCTCGAGGGGTTTTCCGGTTTGAGGCGCATCATCGTCAGGCTGGCGGCCACCAGATGCTGCGCCGTCGTATCGTGCAATTCCTGGGCGATCGCTCGCCGTTCCTCCTCCTGCATCGTGACGAGGCGCTCGGATAGGCTGCGAGCCCGACGCTCCAAGGCCTTGCGCTTGGTGATGTCCGCCACCACCCCCACCAGCCGCAATGGCTCGCCCGCGGCGGCGGCCGCGAATTTGCCGTCGATCTGCAGCCAGCGGCGCGAGCGATCCGTCCGCCGGATCCGGCACACGGCCTGGAAGGTGCCGCGCGTCAGCATGGCTTCCCGCATCGCCGCCTCGAAATCGTGGACGTCGTCGGCATGCAGATACTCGTCCACGAACTGCTGCTTGCTCAGGGGACCCTGCGCACGGCTACGCCCGAAGATCTCGTACATGCGGTCGTTCTCCCACACCGCATGGTCCGCCGCCGCATCCCACTCGAACACGCCCAGAGCCGCTCCGCTGGCCGCAATGCGCAACCGGGCCTCGCTCTCGCGCAGGGCCGCCTCCGAGCGCTTGCGCGCGGTGACGTCGAAGTTCACGCCGAAAATGCGACCCGACCTGACGTCGGCATAGGCGCTGAGCCAGCGCTCGGTGCCGTCGGCCATGAGCATGCGGAACTCGTGGTGATAGGCTTCGTGATGCCGGGTCAAACGCTCCTGCTTGGCATCGCTGGTCTGCAGGTCCTCGAGGGGCACGCGCTTGCGCAGCTCGTCGCTGGACACCACGCGCGTGTCCGCCGGCAGGCCGAGCAGATGCGCCTCCTGGGCGTCGATGACGGCGTGGCTGGCGGCCATATCGGCCTCGAACGTGCCCATCTGCGCCGCGTCCAAGGCCAGCCGCAGCCGCAGCTCGCTCTCGCGCAGGGCCGCCTCGGTCTCCTTCAGATGGGTGATGTCGACCACCGTGCCGATCGAGCGCACGGCGTGTGGGCCATCGGCGGTGTCGCGATAGATCCGCCGTCCGTGGATGGATACCCAGCGCACCGCCCCGTCGGCCCGCTGCACCCGGTGCACGCCGTGCCATTTGCCGCGGTCGGCAGACCTGGAAGCGGCCTCGAGGCTGCTTTGCACGGCACCTCGGTCGCGTTCATCGAACAAGCGGGCGGCCTGTGCAACGCTCATCTGCGCTCCCGCCGGCAGACCAAGGATGGCGCACAGCTCCGGCGAGAACCAGGTCAGGCCGCGCTCGAAGTCGGTCTCGTAAACGCCGATGCCCCCCACCGCCACTGCAAGATGCAGAAGCTCTTCGTGCAGCAGCTCTTCGTCTTGATCTACCGAGTGGGGCTTACGGGGCGCCGAGCGAGCGCGACCGGTGCGCCCAACCAAAGCTTCCCAGCTTCGCTGCATGAACGGGCCTCTCGAGGATTTCGAGCCGCTTGGCGGAATGCCGCCGGCTGTGCCAGCACACCGCCTTCGATTCTTCCCGCTCCACGTGCAGCCTAGCATTCGGCGCCGAGCCGGACATCGGGGGAAACCCTGATAGGGTAAAGAGCGCAGGTGGCGGTATAACGATGGTCCAGGAAAGTCTGCCTACCAGATAGAAGGGTGACCTCGGGCGTCGAGCTTATGCTGCGGCGGTGGCTATGACCTCACGCCACAAATCGGTCCACCGTCAAAATCCTGCGTTCCGCACAATTTGCGCCGCTATGGCAGCGAGCGCAGAGCCATACTTCAAGAGGGTTCGATCAGGTCGGACGCATCACCTGCCGCAGGGTCGCCAGCAGCTCCGATCCGCTGAAAGGTTTCTGAAGGACGGCAGCCGCATTCAATAGCGACTCCCCCACGGCGGCATAGCCCGAAACCACCACAACGCGCACGCCCCGGTCGTGCAAGTGACCGATCAGATCGTAGGTCATCTCGCCCTTGAGGTTGATGTCGACCAAGGCCAGATCGAAAGTATTTTCAGCAATCAGCCGTTTGGCGTCGTCTAGCGTAGCAACCGGACTGGCCACCACCATTCCCATCTGCTCGAGAACGGACTGCATCGCTCTGGCCACGTGCCAACTATCTTCCACGACCAGAACGCGCACGCCGTTCAGGGGCGATGCTCCCCGGTTTAGCCGGTCGCTGCCCTCTGTCAGCAAGGGATGCCCTTCCTCTAAAAGGCCAACGCACAACTCAGAATGGACGGAGGCTAAACGCGCAGGACATCCTGCGCAATCCGGACTTTCATGTACTTTCTACATTCGCGCCTCACGTGCATGAAGGCCATTTATGATACCCGTGAGGGCGACCTCAGATCGCCTCGTGCTGGCCGGGCAGGCCAAGCGTGGCCTAGACCCGTGCTGCGACAAGAGAGCGCCTTACCGCCCGACAATCCCAAACTCGGTAAACGGGATGAACGCGACAAGGTCGCCTGGCTTCACCTCCGCCACCTCCTCCGGTATGTCGATCAGCCCATCTGCCGCGCGCAGCCCCGAGATCAGCCCGGAGCCGTCGCGGGCGAACTTGTCCACAGCCAAGCCCTGCGCCGTCTCCCGCAGCATCCCGCGCCAGAACTCGCGCCGCCCGACCTTGCGGTCGGGGAAGGCGAACAACGCCGGCAGGGAAAGGCGCCGCGGCTCCGGCCACGCCGCCCCACCCATGCGCCGCAGCAGCGGCCAGACATAGAGCAGGAAGCACACGAACACCGCTACCGGATTGCCCGGCAGCCCAAGCACCACGCAGTCGCCGATCTGGCCGAACGACATCGGCCTTCCCGGCTTGATGGCGAGCTGCCACATGTGTCGCTTGCCCAGCGCATCGAGCGCGGCGACGACATGATCCTCCTCGCCCCGGCTCGCCCCGCCGGTGGTGACGATGACGTCGAACGTGCGTGCCGCCTCCACCAGCCGCGCCTTCACCTCTTGGAGGTCGTCGGGAAAGACGCCGAGGTCGGTTGCCACCGCTCCCGCGCCGGCGATCAACGGCACCAGCATCGGCGCGTTGGCGTCGTAGACCTGGCCCGTGTCCAGCTGCGAGCCGGGCGTGCCGCCGCCCCGCCTCACCTCGTCCCCCGTCGAGACGATGGCAACCCGCAAGCGCTCGAAGCAGGCCACCTCGCTGAACCCGAGCGATGCCAGCGCCGCCAGGTCCTGCGGCCGCAGCACCGCGCCCTCGGTCAGCACGGTCTCGCCAGCCTTGACGTCCTCGCCGGCCTTCCTGACGTTGGCCCCGCGCCTCGAGCCTGCTGGAATGGCGACGAGCGTCCGACCGTCGGCCGCACGGGTGCGCACATCCTCCTGCATCACGACGGTATCGTGCCCCTCCGGCATGACCGCGCCCGTGAAGATGCGCACGGCCGTCATTGCTGCCGGCCTGCTCGAAAGCGGATGCCCGGCCGCCGCACGGCCCCCGACGATGAGCTCGGTCTCGGCCGTCGCATCGCAATCGCCGGCGGCGAAGGAATAGCCGTCTACGGCAGCATTGGTGTGGGCCGGAATAGGCCGAGGCGCGACCTCGGCAGCCGCCAAGATGCGCCCTGCCGCCGCCGTCAGCGCCACAATCTCGGGGTCG
>VBAB01000224.1 GCA_005888525.1 Alphaproteobacteria bacterium | reverse complement strand
GGCGCTTGCCCTCGTCCAGATGTGGGGGAGCATCGTTTCCGGCCCGTCTCCTGAACGTAAAGTTTTGCAAAGCTCAGAGGATGCAGGCCCGTAGAGCATAAGCCGACCAATCCGAAATTCGCGACGCGCGAAGCATCAACGAACCGTCTCCACCTCGACGGGGAATAGGCGCGCCATGTTGTCGACGTCCATCAGGTGGAACACGTTGAAGCGGTAAGCCTCGCCGATCGTCACCTCGGGCGGCGTGAACGGGAACGCCAGGTTGCCGGCCGTGCACAGACGCCCCTCGTAGCCGTGATGCAGGAGATACTGCTTGGTCGTTCGGATCACTTCCTCCGCCCGCTCCGGTGTGGGCGCAATGCACTCGCCCATGACGAACGCCTCGCGCGGCATCTGCGCCGGCGGCTCTGCCCACGCACGCACCCCGTCGACGCCGAACAGTCGAAAACCGAGGCGGTAGTCCTCGGCCGTGTCCTCGCAGACGAGATCGCGCACGACGCGGGAAACGGCGGCAAAAATCTCCGCGTGCCGCGCGATGAAGCGGGGATCGGCGGCGCCCGCGAGGAGCAGTGCGCGATGGCCGATCATGGACGCGCCCTCCAGCTTGATCGTGTCCCGCTCGGCCGGCTCGAACGTCGCCCCCTCGACCCGCGTGCGCCGCGCATCGAGCGCCCGGTAGGTTACATGGCGCAGGTCGGCGCGCCCGGACGGCTCGCGGATGTCGAACGGATCGGCTTGCTCGTAGAGGCTGTGGGCGGCGACGCTCGACGGCGTGGCGGCGCGGTTCGGCGCCATGCTCTCGAGCTCGAACCCGTCATCGTCGAGAATGCCGAGGATGGTGTCGCGGCCGCCCGGCACGCAGCATAGCGACGCGCACTCGATGATCTTGGCCATGTGCATCGAGATGCCGGCCGGGAATCCCAGCATGGCCGGGATGCTGGCGAATATGCCCGTATCGCAGGCGCGGCCGAGCACGACGACATCCACATCCGCCTCCAGCGCGCGCCGGAAGGCCTCGAGCCCGAGCTGTCCGACGATGTGGGAGGCAGCGTCGACGTCCGCCTCGGTCAGCGGCGGCATGGTATCCATCGGTCGCACGCGCCCGGCGGTGATGGCCTGCTTGATCTCGGCACGCGGCACGTCCGAGGCAACTACAGCCATGCGGAATGCGAGCCCTTCCTCGCGCGCGGTCTCGCGTATGATGTCCAGCGTCTGATCCAGATGCGGCCGGGCACCCGCCGAGCCCGCCGAACCGACGATCAGGGGAATGTCGAGTCGCCGCGCCGCACGCAACACCTTGCGCAGGTCTCGTTTGGCCCCAACGCGGGTCGGCGCCATCTTGCCGCCGCCGAGATAGGCCGGGCCGATGTCGATTGACCCCATATCGACGCCGATCATATCCGGGGCACGCGCGAGGCCCGCTTCGAAGGCCGGCGTAGGAATGCCGTAGCCAAGCTGACCCGAGGCACCGAGCGACCGCAGCGGCCGGCGCCGGCGGGAAAAGTCGTCGAGCAATCGTCCAATCGCGGTCATAGCTCGATGTCCAGAAGGGGTGCGTGTTGCTGTGCGCCATAGACGTCGCGATCGCCGACATCGCCGGATACGATCTCGCGGGGCAGCGTGATCTTGACGGCGAGCGCGGGCGCGAACGGCAGAACGGCGACCTCGTTCTCGCTGCGGCCGTAGCGCAGTGCTACCTGCCCGCGGAGCGCGCCGATGCGCTCGGCGACATAAGCGAACGTCGCTTCATCCGGGAGCATCACGTCGAGGGTCAGCAGGCACGGCCCCGCGTTTTTGCTGCGGATAACCTTGGCGATCGAATCGAGACGCACGGCGTTCCCTCCCGGGCTTCCATAGCTCCGAACCAGCATCCGATTGACGCGGACACGGCCTTCGTCTCGGCCAGCGCCATCCCGGCCTTCGAGAGGCTTCGCAATCTATGTATGCCGAGCCGCTCCTGGCAACTTCTCCTTGAAACGCGCGCGCGCCGGGGACTAGCTTCCGCGCCGTGGCGGGACGTTCTATCCTCCTTGGGCAACGACGGATGATCAAGCATGCCAACGAACTCGCCGTGGCCGCCGCTCCCGTTCGCTGAGTGGAGCGAGACCTGCGAAACCCTGCACCGATGGACGCAGATCGTCGGCAAGATCCGGATGGTGCGGACCCCGCTGGTGAATCATTGGTGGAACGTGACGCTGCACGTCACGTCCCGCGGGCTCACCACCTCGCCCATTCCGGACGGCACGCGCACCTTCAGCATCGACTTTGACTTCATCGACCATCGCCTCATCATCGCAACCAGCGATGGAGCCATGGAGCAGCTTGCCCTGGCGCCCATGTCCGTGGCGGAGTTCCATGCCCAGGTGATGGCGCGATTGGAGCGTCTGGGCATCCGCGTGCACATCTGGACCACGCCGAACGAAATCGAGAATGCGGTCGCCTTCGACCAGGATCGCACGCATGCTTCCTACGATGCGCCCTGGGTCCACCGGTTCTGGCAGGCGCTCTTGCAATCCGACAGGGTATTGAAGCAGTTTCGCGCCTCCTTCATCGGCAAGGTCAGCCCGGTCCATTTCTTCTGGGGCAGCTTCGATCTGGCTGTGACGCGCTTTTCGGGTCGCACGGCGCCGCCACCCGGGGGAACTACGCCGAACGTGGCGGGCTGGGTGATGGCCGAAGCCTACTCACACGAAGTCAG
>VBAB01000223.1 GCA_005888525.1 Alphaproteobacteria bacterium | reverse complement strand
CGAGGCTGATGTCGCCTGGTTCGATGGGCACCTTGCTGTCGACTTCTTGAATACCAATCCCGACGGCACGCTAATCGACCGCAGAGCCTTCCTTGCTCAGATCGGTCGTGGCTCAGCGGTGAAAAACATCCGCGAGCACGATGTCGTGATCCGCATACTCGGCGACTTTGCGATCATCCACGCGCGCACGAGCTATCAGAAGCCCGACGGCACGACGGGTGCTGGACGCTACACCGACGATTGGCAGTTT
>VBAB01000222.1 GCA_005888525.1 Alphaproteobacteria bacterium | reverse complement strand
GCGCGACACATTGATGTTCTTTGGCGGCATCGTCGCCTCGACGCTGATCGCCAGCCTCGCAGTCGCGCCGTTCGGCATCTACCACTTCCACAACACGCAGCTGTTCGCGATCCTTGCCAACCTAGTCGCCATCCCGATCTGCAACATCATCGTCATGCCGGCGGCACTCGCGACGCTGGTGGCGATGCCCGTGGGGCTGGAGGCGGCGCCGCTCTGGGTGATGGGGTGGGGCATCGAGGCGATGGTTTGGTGCGCCGGTTGGGTGGCGGGACTGCCGGGCGCCGTGGGCCGCGTGCCCGCCATTCCTACGTTCGCGTTCGTGCTGATGATCGTGGGCGGGCTGTGGTGCGCGCTCTGGAGCACGCGCTGGCGGCTGCTGGGAGTCGTGCCGATCGTCGCCGGGCTGGTGCTGGCGCCGGCGGGCCGCAAGCCCGACGTGCTCGTCGGGCGGGGCGCCGGGCTCGTTGCGGTGCGCACGGATGCCGGCCAGCTTTCGGCCCTGGCAGGCCGCGGCTCGAATTTCGAGCTGGCGCGCTGGCTGGAGCATGACGGGGACAGCCGGCTGCAGGCAGAGGCGGCAAAGGCATCGGCGTTCCGCTGCGATGCCCACGGCTGCACGGCGCGCGTCAAGGGCATGCTGCTGGCGGTTGCCAATTCGCCCGTGGCGCTGCGCGACGACTGCGCGGCCGCTTCGATCCTGGTGCTGAAGTTTGCGCGTCCCAAGGGCTGCAAAGCGGCGGGGCCGCTGATCGACGCCGACGACATCGCCGCCAAAGGTGCGCACGCCCTCTATATCGGCGGTGGTCAGGTCCGCATCGAGACCGTCGCCGATACGCGTGGCGATCGCCCCTGGGCGCCGGTGTCGCATCGGGACGACGCCCCGCCCGCCGACGCGGGCGACGATGATTGGCCTGCGCGAGGACGGCGCAGCCCTTGAGCGCACCGAATTCGACGCCGACGGCGCCGCCCTTCAATGCGAGGCGGTCCGTTCCTTGAAGTAAATGTCGAGCTCGTCCTCGATGTTGTTGGCGGCCTGGCGCCAGTCGCCGCGGGTGAACGGGTTCTGATTGCCGTTGGCGGCCGCAATCGGCCTCGCCGCGGGCTCGTTGAATGGCAGCCCGGGAACCGGCTCGCGCACGCCGGGAAACGCGCCGATGCGGGAGGCCAGGGTCTGCAGCTCGTGCAGGATGGCGCCGCGCCGGGACTCGTGGTCCGTCGTGATATTGCGCACGTCCTGCAGCAGCTTGTGATCGACGCGGCTCAGCGCCTCCCCCAGGGCCCGCACGAGCGCCTGCTCGGTGTCGGTGATCTGGTTGAGCCGCGCACGCATCTCCTCGACGAGTTCAATCATCTTCGACATGCAAGTGCCCCTGCTTGGTTCGGTAGACGCCGAATCACTCTTTGCCGGGAGTGTCGATTTCCATTCAGACAGAAATGTGGGCGGCCGCCGCATATGCATCTCGAACGGCTCGATGCCCCCGGAGCTGGCTACAACCGGTGGAGTTTGGGATGACGGGTGTGGGCCCTTGCTCTAGGCTCGCGCCCCATGGGCACCAAGAGCAGCAACCGCTCGCGCATCGCCATCGACGGTCTCGATCGCACGCCGCACCGCGCCTTCCTGCGCGCGACCGGCCTCGACGACGACGACCTCGGCAAGCCGATGGTGGGCATCGTCAGCACGCACGGCGAGAACACACCGTGCTCGATGTCGCTCGGGCCGCAGGCGGATGCGGCTCGCCTCGGCGTGGCGGCCGGCGGCGCGGTGCCGGTGCCGTTCACGACCATCTCCGTTTCCGACGGCGTGTCGATGAACCACAAGGGCATGCGCCTCAGCCTCGTATCGCGCGAGATCATCGCCGACTCCATCGAGGCGGTCATGCGCGGTCACGCCTACGATGCCCTCGTCGGCTTCGCCGGGTGCGACAAGACGCTGCCCGGCATCATGATGGCGATGGTGCGGCTCAATTGCCCGAGCGTGTTCGTCTACGGCGGCGCCATGCTGCCCGGCCACTGGCGCGGGCGCGACGTGACCGTGCTCACGGCCTACGAGGGCGTGGGCTCGGTGCTTGCCGGCACCATGCACGAGGCCGAGCTGCATGAGCTGGAGCGGGCGTGCGCGCCGACGCTGGGCTCCTGCCCTGGCCAGTTTACCGCCAACACCATGGCGATGGTGTCGGAGGCCTTGGGCCTGGCGCTGCCGGGATCGGCGATGCTGCCCGCGGTCTATTCCGAGCGCCTGGCGCTCGCGCGCCGCGCCGGCCGGCGGGTGACGGAGATCCTGCGGGATGGAGGCCCGTTGCCGCGCGACCTCGTCACTCGCAAGTCGCTCGAGAACGCGGCGGCCGCCGTGGCGGCAACGGGCGGCTCCACCAATGCCGGCCTGCACCTCCCCGCAATCGCGCACGAGGCCGGCCTCCGCTTCACCCTCGACGACGTGGCCGAGGTGTTCGCCCGCACGCCGCTGATCGCCGATCTGCAGCCGGGCGGACACTACCTGGCCGTGGATCTCCACCGTGCCGGCGGCACCGATGCCGTGCTGAAGGCGCTGCTGGACGGCGGCTTCCTGCACGGCGAGGCGCTGACGCTTTCGGGCAAGACGCTTGCGGAGCACCTCGCCGGCCACAAGGGTCCCGACGGTGAGATCGTGCGGCCGACCGCGCAGCCCCTGCAGGCAACCGGCGGCCTCGTCGTGCTGCGCGGCAATCTCGCGCCCGACGGCGCGCTGATCAAGATTACCGGGCTGAAGACTCTGCTTTTCACGGGCACTGCGCGCGTCTTCGATGGCGAGGAGGCCTGCTTTGCCGCCGTCTCGGCGCGCGACTACCGCGAGGGCGACGTGCTGATCATCCGCAACGAGGGGCCGAGGGGCGGGCCCGGCATGCGCGAGATGCTGGGCGTCACGGCGCTGATCTACGGGCAGGGCATGGGCGAAAGGATCGCCCTCGTCACCGATGGCCGCTTCTCGGGCGCAACGCGCGGCATGATGGTGGGCTATGTCGGGCC
>VBAB01000221.1 GCA_005888525.1 Alphaproteobacteria bacterium | reverse complement strand
TGGCCAGTCGCCGCGCATCGGACTTGGCATAAGTCAGCTTGAGCCGTTCCTCGGCATAGGTGTCGACGCCGACCAGAACGCCGTGGAGGCGGCCCCGTGAGCCCGGCCCTGGCTCGAGCGGGAGCATCTGCGGAGCCGAGACCAGCCCACCTTGGTCGGTGGCGAGAACCGTGACCCAGCGTGCATTGCCGGTTGCGGGAAGCGCGATCTCGCCCGCAAATTGCGGCCCGGACATGGACTTGTCGCCGATCAGCTGGCCGTCCTGATAGAGCCGCAGGCGGGCGAGCCCTTCCCCGGATCGCGCTTGAACCACCACGCGTCGGCCTTCGCCGGCAGCCGAGCCCTCAACCAATCGCGCTTCCACCACCGGTGGAGGCACCAGCCGTGGAGGCGTGGCAGCGCTCGCGCCCGCGATCCTGGCCTTGATCACCTCGGGACGGTTGAGCACGGCGGCAAACTGCTGGAACGAGTAGAGCCCGCGCAATCCGGGAAACCGCAGCTGCACGAAGTGCGCGCCCTCGTAGGATGACCAGTAGTAGGCCTCCGGGGTGTAGAGAATGATCTCGCCGTCGACGTAGCGCCCCGACAGCGCCATGCGGCCGGTCGCGATCTCGTGCAGGAAGAACTGCCCGTCGCTGTTGAGCTGAATGACGTGGCGCTGATCGATGGAGAGCAGCACGTCCTCGAGCAGGTCGGCTTGCGGCATGCCCCCGATCATCGCCACCTTCTGTCCCGTCTTGACGTCGAAGATGCCGATGTTGCGGGTGGTGACCGACGCGACCACCAGATAGCGGCCGAAGAACAGCTGCGGCTTGAGCCGGGTTTGCTGCGCGGTGGAGCCGTATTGGCCTCCCCAGAGGCCCTCCAGCACCTTCGACAGGTTACTCACGCGGCCGGCGGACTTCTTTTGGCCTTCCAGCAGGAAGATGGCTCCCTGGCCGAAGGCGCCGCTGCCCTCGATCGTGAGGAGCTGCATGAGCCAGAGGGGATTGCCACCCACCTGCCAGCGCCAGAGCCCCTCCAGCTGGTCCGACACGATGATCTTTCCCTGGGTGAGATCGCCATCATAGGGAAACGTCGGCAGCACACCCAGCTTGCGCTGCCCGAGATGGGGCTTGAGCGCGGGAACGTCGGCGAGCAGGCGCCGCTCCAGCGCCTTGCTGCGCCTCTCGATCTCCGCCTCCAGCTTCTTGTTCTCGGCGTCATAGCGCCCCCTAGCGTCCTCGCTTGCGGGCGAGTTGGAGAAGGGGGTCGTCTCGCGCGCCAACGGCGGGGCCGCATCTACCCCGAATCGGCTGAGCTCCGTGAGCAACCCCTCGCGCGCGGACGCCTCCCCGGTCGTGCGCGCGCGCCGCGCACTCTGGCGCCAGTCGCCGCGCAGCACGACGCCCTCGGCCAGGCCCGCAATGCGCGTCGATTGCGCCTGCGTTTCGAGCGCGCGATGCAGCTTGAGCTGCTCGCGCAGCGGGACGGCGGCCTTGTACCACTCCTGGTCGCGCATGCGCGCATCCGGCTCGGCGAGGGGATCGTAGATGTGGCTGAAGGCCAGGCCGTCGCGCACGTTCCAGCCGGGCTTCCACTCCATGCGCCGCACCTCGTAGGTCGCAGCCACGAACTGCCTCAGCCGCGCATCGGTGTCTTTGCCGGACGGGTTGGGAAGGCCGTTGCCACCCTCGGCGGCACAGCAGGCCTTGAATCCGGACGCCAGCTCGTAGACCTCCCCGATGCCCCCGCCGAAGGTGTCGGGGAACGCGAGGATGCCGTTGTCCAGATCGAGCGTCATGGGCGAGTCCGACCACGACGAGCAGGCATGGCAGGAGCCGGGCGCACCGAGTCCCAGGCCGTCGCTCGGCTTGTCTTGCGGATCTTGCGGATCATCGCCACCCGTCGCGACAGGCCGAGAAATCAGCGCGGGGCGCACGCTCAGGCCACCATATTGCGATGTGCCGTCGACCAGGAAGGCGTCGCCGTTGGCCCAGCCGACGAATGGCCCGGCCGCAGTGTGGATCACCTGCTGGGAGACGAGATCGATCACCTCCAGATCGCGCCCGTCGGCATCGCCGACATCGGCGACGACGAAACGCGACGTGGGCGAGAAATTGGGGCTGTGGCCCGCACGGTCGACGAGCTTGGCGCCGCTCGAGAGATCGAACACCCGATAGCGGCCCTCGAACACGTGCAGCCGGTAGCGGCCTGAGTTGGAGATGACGATACGCTTGGGGATATCGATGTCGAATGGGTCCTGGACGACGATCTCCGCCGCGCCTGGCTTAACATTGATCTCGCGCCTGATGGTCTCGCCGAGACTGCGCTCGCCGCAGGCGGTCTTGGCAACCACCACGGTCTCCAGCGTAAGCGCGCCCGCATCGAAGACGCGCACGTCCACGGCGCCCGCGAGCTTGCTTCCCGGCTGATAGAGTGGGACCAGCAGGCGCGTCTTGCCGGCGCCGAACGCGAGGTCCACAGGCGCTCTCGCCGCTCCGGGAAGGACGAGGAGGCCCGGCAGATCGGGCCCGGCATTGTCGGCCTGATCCGGCTTGCTGTCTTGCGCCGGCTTGGGCGGCACCTCGATACGGATCTCGCCGGCAATGGCCACCGCCGCGAACACCGGCGTCTTCGGCGGGAAAGGCGACGCGGCGCGCCATGCCAAATGCACGGCGCCCCCTGACCGGAGGTCTGCCGGCGCCGTGATTTCGAGCTGCACGCTCCGCGCAAGGGCCTTGAGACCGGCTGTTTCCGCCTCGCAGGCCGCCTGTGCAGCAGCCACTCCAGGCCACGGCAGCGTCAGGACGAGAACCAGCGCGATCCGCAGCGGTGCAGTCGCTTTTCCTCTACGATATTGCATGGAGCCCCCAAAAATGCGCTCGAAAGACGCGATCGAGCTGCCGGGGCAACGTTCGCGCTCGCAAGGTGGCATGGCCCGGCCTGCCTAGAGCGAGATCGTTCCTGATGGAAGCACTGGGGCTTCCATCCAGGAACGTGAATCTCACTCTAAGACTCGATAAGTAGAGCAGGATTCACGCTTCAGCCCCCACGTCGAGTTCCAGGGCAGGCGATTCCATCTGAAGCGATCCTGCTCTAGCCGATCGGCTACCCCTTGCAACCGAAGTGGGCAGGCCGTTGGCATGCCGCTTGCTCCTACCCCCATGGCGCGAGCTAGTATGTGAAAAGCCGGCTTCGATCCGCCCTCGCGCACTGCCAATCCGCTCGAACATTCGGCAGACTGGCGCGACAGTAGTCGGCCCGCAACGTTGGGAGCTCGAGAGTTCATGGACCGCAGATCGTTCCTCAAAGCCTTCGCCAGTGCCGGCAGCCTCGCGGCGACCAGCAGCTTTCCAGCACCGGCCATATCACAGGGTGCGGCCGCGAAAGCACTACGCTTCGTGCCGCAAGCGAACCTCGCCAACTTCGACCCGATCTGGGGCACGCAGTACGTGGTGCGCAACGCATCGGCGATGGTGTGGGATACGCTCTACGGCGTCGACGACAAGCTCGAGCCGCAACGGCAGATGGTGGAGGGCGAGGAGGTCTCGAGCGACGGCCTCACCTGGACGTTCAAGCTGCGGCCCGGCCTGAAGTTCCACGACGGCGAGCCGGTGCTGGCCAAGGACGTGGTGGCGAGCCTCACGCGCTGGATGGCCCGCGACTCCATGGGCCTGATGATCAAAGCGCTGCAGAAAGAGCTGACCGCGGTCGATGATCGCACCGTCAAGCTGGTGCTGTCCGCTCCCTACCCGAAGATCCTGTTCGCGCTCGGCAAGAACAACACGCCGATGGGCTTCATCATGCCGGAGCGGATCGCGAAGACCGATCCGTTCCAGCAGATGACCGAATACATCGGCAGCGGCCCCATGAAGTTCGCGCGCAGCGAGTGGGTACCGGGCGCCAAGGCGGTGTTCGAGAAGTTTGCCGACTATCAGCCGCGCAACGAGCCGGCCAGCTGGCTTGCCGGCGGCAAGAAGATGCTCGTGGACCGCATCGAGTGGGTGATCATGCCGGACCCCGCCACCGCCGCCGCCGCGCTGCAGAACGGCGAGATCGACTGGTGGGAGACGCCGATCCCCGACCTCGTACCCGTGCTCAAGAGGAACAAGAACATCCAGGTCGATATCGCCGATCCGCTGGGCAACATCGGCTCCTTCCGCATGAACCACATGCACCCGCCCTTCAACAA
>VBAB01000427.1 GCA_005888525.1 Alphaproteobacteria bacterium | reverse complement strand
TCCGTGTGCTGGTGCAGGGCATCAAGGGCAGCAACGCGCCTGTGGAGCTGCGGCCGGGGCTGGTGCTGCACGATGCGGGAAACCGTTTCCGTCCCGAGGCCGAAGCGATTCTGCGCCAGGGTGCCGGGCTGTCATTGAGGAACCGGCCCGTAAGGCCTTGAATTAGGCCGTTGGCTGGCCCTATCGTCGGCGCGGCCCAAGTCCCTGGGGCCTCTCGAGGGCTCGCTGATGCGCTTCTTCAACCGCGGTCCTGTCGTTCCGGTGCTGCGATTCACCGGCCCGATCGGCATGGTGACGCCCTTGCGCCCGGGGCTCGCGCTGGCCTCCGTCGCCGGACCGATCGAGAGAGCCTTCAGCTTCTCCAAGCTGCCGACGGTGGCAATCGTTGTGAACTCGCCGGGCGGCTCGCCAGTCCAGTCACACCTCATCTTCAGGCGTATTCGCCAGCTCGCCGCCGAGAAGGACAAGCGCGTTTATGTGTTCTGCGAGGATGTTGCAGCATCGGGCGGCTATTTCCTGGCGCTGGCCGGCGACGAGATCTACGCCGACCCGTCCTCGGTCGTCGGCTCCATCGGCGTCATCTCGGCCGGCTTCGGCCTCGACAAGTTCATCGACCGCTTCGGCATCCAGCGGCGCGTGCATTCCTCCGGCAAGGACAAGGGGGCACTCGACCCCTTCCAGCCCGAGCGGCCCGAGGACATCGCGCGGCTTGAGGACCTGCAGCGCAACGTGCACGACGTCTTCATCGGTGTCGTCAAGGAGCGCCGCGCCGGTAAACTCAAGGGGCCGGAAGAAGAGTTGTTCTCTGGTACGTTCTGGTCCGCGGCGAAAGCGCTGGATTATGGGCTGATCGACGGGCTTGACGACCTGCGCGGCAAGATGCGTGCCCTGCACGGCGACAAGGTGCGGTTGCGCGCCATCCCGCTCTCCTCCGGCGGCCTGCTCTCGCGCTTCCGGCGGCTACCGGGGTTCGAGGCCGCCCGTGACAACGGATTTGCACTCGGGCCCGCGTTGGCGGATGATCTCATCTCGGCCATCGAGGCGCGGGCCCTTTGGTCGCGTTTCGGCCTCTAACGGGGTGTAGGGTGCTGCAACTCTACGCCTTGCGCAGCGGGGCCTTCGGAGGTGTGTCGTGTCGCAAGTGATCGCCTTGGCGCTTCTCGGAGCCGGTCTCTACGCTGGCTACCGCTGGTTCGCGCGCACCGCGGGGGAGATCGGGGCCGAGATGCGCCATGCCGAGGACGAGCTGACACCGAAGGCGACCGGACGCATCGAGAGGGACCTCGGTGCCCTGGAATTCGACCCGGCGAGCGGCGTCTACCGGCCCGCCAAGCAGGATTGACCCGATCTCAGACCGCTGGGATCAATGAACGCGCTCGAGTTTCGGGCCGACTTTGGATGCCTATCGACCGGCTTCTCCGCGAACGGCAGGCGCTCCCAAAATTATCACTGTCGGGAATGATTGACGTCGGGCCAACATTTATCTGAATCTGGTGCGAAAAAGGGCACACGAACGAGATCGGTGGAACCACCGATCCAAGCCCGATACGGCACCCGATCTGCCGGAATGGACCGCATGTCACCGCCAGCCGCACAAACGCAGTGGTATCTCGCACGCGATAGCCAGCAGTTCGGGCCCCTGTCCGATACGGAGCTGGCGAAGTTCATCGAGCTCGGCCATCTGCAACCCACAGACCTGCTGTGGCGTGAGGGTTTTCCAGACTGGCGTCCGGCCATGGTCGTCTTCCCGCCGCGCAAGCCGGCGATGCAACGGCCCGCGCCGTCCGCTCGCCAGGCGGGTCCAATGGCTCCGCAGACCGCCCCCAGGCGCAGCGCGCGCGACCAAGCGATGGCGCGTCAGGGTCAGGACCCGCGAACTGGGCGGCCGAGCCAAGGCCGCCGGTCGAACTATACCGAGCCGGAGGACGCAGCCCCCCCTCGCGGTAGAGGGTTGAGAAGGGCCCTGGCGTTGATCGCTTGCCTTGCTGCCCTCGGCGCGGGCGGTTGGTACGCCTTCCGCGACAACGAAAAGCTGCTGAGCTTCGTGCAGACCCTGCCATCCCGTGTGCCCGTAGGGCTGCTCGACATGGTGACGGGAAAGAACACCGCGGACCGCAGAAACATCGAGTCCTCGCCGCTCAAGGGCCTCAGAGGAGCACCCGATGCGCTCGATCAGACGCTCCAGGCGACGCCACTTTGGCGCATCGTCAAGCGGGAGTTCCCCGATTGGTACGCCGAGCGCCTCAAGGAAATCGTCGCGCTGGCCGCTGACAACAAGGACGATGCCACCATCGGCCAGCACCTCGCGCGCGCGCTGGTGGCCCTGCGTCGCCAGCAGGTCAACAACGCGCTCGCTGCCGGCTTCCCCCTGTTGAAGGTCGTCGCCACGACGTTCTACGAAAATCTGGTGCAGCTGAGGAAACACAGCAGCGAGGCCTGTTTCGAGTTCATCTCTCGCGGCGAGGCCAGCCCCCTCGTCGTTTCGCTCTTGCAGAATCCGACATACACGGCGCCTCTGCAGGCGCAGTTGGTCGCGGTGTTCGAAGCGATCGCGGACGGACGCAAAGCAGCGCGCGCCTATCCGCAGCCGCGCAAGACCGACTACGACGCCCTTGGCGCTGATCTCACCAAGCTCGGCTGGAGCCAGACCGACTGGCAGCTCTTCTCCGACGAGAGGGCGCTCGCCCGTGCCGGGCCGGAGAAGGTATGTCAGCTCGTGCACGACTGGTTCGCGGCCCAGCTGGCGATCAAGGACCCGGACATGCAGCTGCGGCTGCTGGTGGACTCGCTGAAGCCGGTGGTCGCCGGGTGAGGCACGTGCGCCACCGTCGCCCGGGACATCAATCACGCGGTCGAGCGGTATCGGACACACCTCACGACAAAGTGCTCGACTTCACTTCGCCAAAAGGCGGCCCGTTCGCGAGATCGAGGCCGCGTGCGGCGGCGATTTTTCAGCGTCATCGAAAATCAAGCCCCCCATGTCGCCTTACACACGATTTCCCCAGGCACGGCCGCCGACGAATTTTAGTGCGAGCATCGTGCCGGCCGTGGCGCTAGGGTTCTGCCACGGGGACCGGCCCGCGAAGGTTTGCGGGGGCCAGTTCGGTGGTCTGCTTCACGCGATCGTCGGACCAGCGGGTCGGCTCCCCCGCCGCAGCCGACGCAGTAGCGTCGGCTTTTTTTGTTGCCCATTGCGCCTCCCCCCGGCACCATCCCCGATCTGGCGGGGACATGACCCCGCCGCGTCCTGTCGGAGGCACCGTTGCCATGATGAAGCTGCTGTCCAGTCCGCTTTCGCCCTACGGCCGCAAGGTGAAGATGACGTTGCTGATCAAGGGGCTGACGGACAAGGTCGAGATCGTCGCCGCGGACACCAACCCCGGCGACAACGTCGAGATCAACAGCACCAACCCGCTGGGCAAGATTCCGGCGCTGATCGTCGACGGCAAGACGGCGATCTTCGACAGCCATGTCATCTGCGAGTATCTCGACAGCCTCGCGCCCTCCCCCGTGCTGTTCCCCAAGAGCGGCCCCGAGCGCTGGAAGACACTGGTGCTCGGATCGCTGGCCGACGGCATCCTCGATGCAGCGCTGCTTCTCGTCTATGAGAAGCGCTTCCGGCCCGAGGACAAATGGCACGCCCCCTGGCAGCAGCGCCAGCAGGCCAAGATCGGCCGCGCGCTCGATCAGCTCGAGAAGAACCCCCCGGCCTGGGGCCAGAGCCCGGATTACGGGCACCTCACGCTGGCCGCGGCGCTGGGCTACCTCGATTTCCGGCACGAAGGCAAATGGCGGGCGGGCCACCCCAAGCTGGTGGCATGGCTCGACCAGTTCGCGAAAGCCGCGCCGGCCTTCGAGGTGACACGGCCGAAAGCCTGACCTGGAAGGGTCCGCCATGCTGAGAGCGACCGAGATCGTGGCCGCCGGCGCCTGGACGGGAAAACCGACGGACGTGGTGCGGCTCGATTACGACCGGCGCACACGGCGGCGCATTGCACTCACCGGCGTCGGCGGCCTGGGCTTCCTGCTCGATCTGGCCGAGGTGCCCGTGCTGCGCGCAGGCGACGGCATCCGGCTGGAGGATGGGCGCATCGTCGCGGTCGAGGCTGCGCCGGAGCGGCTGCTGGAGATCACCTGCACGAATGCATCGCAGCTGGCGCGCATCGCCTGGCACCTCGGCAACCGGCATCTTGCGGCCGAGATCGGCGAGCGCGCCGTTCACATCCGCGACGATCACGTGATCGCCGACATGGTGCAGGGCCTGGGCTCCAGGACGCGGCTGGTGGAGCGGGCGTTCAACCCGGAGGGCGGCGCCTACGGCGGTGCCGTACATGGGCATGGGCACCACCATCATCACCATGAGCGCGATGGCGATCATCACCACTAAACACAGGCTGGGTCGAGCGTGAGCGATGACCCAACGCCTCTGTCGGCGACTTCGCGTTGCGCCGGGACATCGCTCGGCTCGACCCAACGTACGCCAGCGACGCTCGCGCGGCTGATGATCTGGCTTTCGCCGGCCTATCCGGTGGGCGGCTACAGCTACTCGCACGGGCTCGAATGGATCATCGAGGCCGGTCAGGTCAGGGATGTGGAGACGCTGGTCGGCTGGATCGGGGATCTGCTGGCGCACGGTGCCTGCCGTTCCGATATCATCTTCCTGGCTGAGGCTTGGCGCGCGCTAAATGCGGGCGAGGTGGGCCTGCTCGGGGATACGGCCGAGCTGGCCGCGGCCTTCGCGCCCTCAACCGAGCGGCGGCTCGAGACGCTGGCGCAGGGCACGGCATTCCTGGCCGCCACGCTGGCGGCCTGGAGCAAACCGGAGCTGGAGGCGCTGGCGGCCAACGGTCGGAGGTCGCCTATCCGGTTGCCGTCGGTGCCAGCGCCGCGGCGCACGGCCTGCCGTTGGCCGAGACGGCGCAGGCTTACGCACAGGCCTTCGCAGCCAACCTCGTGTCGGCTGCTGTGCGCCTCATTCCACTTGGACAGAGCGACGGACTGCGGGTGCTGGCGCGGCTCGAGCCGCTGGACGACGTGGGCGGCGCGGCGGTCGCGGCCGACATCGCCTCCATGCGGCACGAGACGCAGTACACGCGGCTGTTCCGGTCATGATCACGCTGTTGGCCGTTGCCTTGTGGGCTGTACTGGCGGCGATTGCCGTGTTGCACGCCACCTGGGGGCTCGGCTCGCATTGGCCGTGCGAGGGCGAGGAGAGTCTCGTCAGGACAGTCAGGGGTACGCCGGGTGCCAAGCGAATGTACCCGCCGTCTGCGTGCTTCACGGTTGCGGCCATGCTTGCCGGCGTCTCGGCCTGGCCCTTGTTCGCCGCGGACCTGTTGCCCCCCGCGTGGCCAAGCTGGCTGACGCGGTTGGCTGGCGCCGTCATTGCGGCGGTATTTGTCGTCCGCGGAATTGCGGGCTACATGCCGGCATGGCGCCGACAGCACAGCGCCGAGCCGTTCGCCACACTCGACCGCCGCATCTACGCGCCGCTGTGCTTTGTGCTTGGCGCCGGCTTCATCACCATCCTTCTGCGAGGCTCGCCATGACACGCTCCCCCAACGGCCCGCTACGCGTCGGCATCGGCGGTCCCGTAGGATCCGGCAAGACGGCGCTGATGGAGGCGCTGTGCAAGACGTTTCGCAATCGCTACGACATCTGCGCCATTACCAACGACATCTACACCAAGGAGGATGCGCTGATCCTCACCCGCGCCGGCGCTCTACCCGAAGAGCGGATCATGGGCGTGGAGACCGGCGGCTGCCCCCACACCGCGATCCGGGAAGATGCGTCCATCAATCTGGCGGCCATCACGCAGATGCGCGGCAGGTTCCCGACCCTCGATTTGATTCTCATCGAATCCGGCGGCGACAACCTGGCCGCGACCTTCAGCCCCGAGCTGGCGGATCTCACGATCTATGTGATCGACGTGGCGCAGGGTGAGAAGATCCCGAGGAAGGGTGGGCCCGGCATCACACGCTCCGATCTGCTGGTCATCAACAAGACCGATCTCGCTCCGCACGTCGGCGCCTCACTCGAGGTGATGGCGAGCGACACGCGCCGCATGCGCGGCGAGCGACCCTTCGTCTTTACCAACCTGAAGACGGGCGAGGGCGCAGCCGAGGTGTCGCGCTTCGTCGAGCAGCAGGGCGGCCTCGCCTAATACCCAATATCTCTGATGGCGTAGACCACTTGTTGCGACTTAAACTCCAGAACTCCGGGTGTCAGAGGCGAAGGAGCACAAATGCCGATCCTCACGTCCGCGCTGGCCAATCTGCTGATCATTCTGCTGATCGGCGTCGTTGCCGGCCTGTTCTTCAATCGCTACTCGCGCAGCTGGCTGGCGCGTATCGGCGGCAGCAGCCGCAGCGATCTGACGAGCGCGCTGGTAGGCATTGCCGGTGCCTTCATCGGCTTCCACGTGAGCGTGATCATCGGCCTGCTGCCGTCGCCGCTGATGC
>VBAB01000426.1 GCA_005888525.1 Alphaproteobacteria bacterium | reverse complement strand
CATGTCGGCGGCGTAGCTGGTCTTGAACACTCCGGATTCGCGATGCAGCATGACGCCGTTACACCCGCTCGATTTTGTGCGTGCCGAAAATGCCGTAGGGCTTGAACATCAAGGCGATGATCATCAGCACATAGGGCGCGAAGTCCTTGGTGCCGCCGCCGACGTAGGGGTCGAGATAGCCGGCGGCCAGGCTCTCGACCAGGCCGACGATGAGACCGCCGACCACGGCGCCGATGATGGAGTCGAGGCCGCCGAGGATCACCACGGGGAACACCTTCAGGCCCACCAGCGCCAGGTGCACGTCGACCCCCAGCATGCTGCCCCAGATGACGCCGCCCAGCGCCGAAACCGTGCCGGCCATCGCCCAGGCGAGCGCAAAGTAGCGCTCCACGTTGATGCCCATGGCCATGGCCACCTGCTGGTTGTCGGCCACCGCACGCATGGCCACGCCCATGCGACTCTTGAGGAAGAACCAGGTGAACGCCCCCAGGAACATCAGGGTGACGATCACGCCCAGCACCTGGATGGGAGGCAGCGAGATGGGGCCGAATGTGATCGGCGTATCGCCGATCGGCAGCGATACGGCGCGCGTCTCGCCGCCGACCGTGATCGGCGGCAGGCCCCGCAGAATGGCGCCGAGGCCGATGGTCGCCATGATGACGGCGACGACGGGCCGGCCGAGCAGGGGCCGCAACACCACGCGTTCCAGGCCGAAGCCGAAGGCGACCATGACCGCCACAGCGGCGAGGACGGCGCCGATGACGGGCATGCCCTTGGCCCCCAGCGCCACCGCGGCAACGAAGCCCGCCAGCATCACGAACTCGCCTTGCGCGAAGTTGATGGCGTCGGTGGCCTTGTAGACGAGCACGAAGCCGAGCGCGATCAGCGAATACATGAGGCCGATCGACAGCCCGCTGACGGCCAGCGAAATCGCGAACTGGATTTCATCCCACATGACGCGCTCCCTCGGAATATCGGGTGCCCAGGTGTTCTGCGTGAGCGACGCGATCCCTTCTCCCCTTGGGGAGAAGGTGCCCGAAGGGCGGATGAGGGGGCCTTCGCCAACCAGCGCGAAGTCCCCCCTCACCAGTTCGGCCAAATGACTTACAGGCGCGCCATCGAGCGTGCCTTTGTGCTTGCGGTAACCGTACGCGCCCGTAAGTCATGGCCTCACGTCCTCTCCCCCGAGGGGAGAGGCAACTCGCGGCGCGCCGATCAATTTGCACCATCTCAGCCATCTCAAGCTGCCAGACGGCCGGCGGGGGTGGGGGCGATGTCGTAGACGAGCATCGTGGAGGTGAGCTGGCTCTTGCGGCCGTCCTCGAAGGTGATGTCCATGGTCAGCTGCGTCTGCTTGGAGCCATCGTAGAGCGCCGCAATCACCGGGGCATACTTTTCCGCCACGAAACCGCGCCGCACCTTGCGCGTGCGCGTGATCTCCGCGTCGTCGGCATCGAGCTCCTTGTTGAGAAGGACGATGCGCCGGACCTGGATCGCCTCGGGCAGCGTGGCGTTGATCTTGGCGACCTCCTGGACGATGAGTTGCGCCACCTCGGGCTTGCGGGCGAGATCCAGGTAGCTGGTGTAGGGCAGGCTGCGCTGCTCGGCCCACTTGCCGACCGTGGTCATATCGATGGCGACCATCGCCGCCACGAAGGAGCGCTGGTCACCGAACGCCACCGCCTCGCGCACGAAGGGGCTGAACTTCAGCTTGTTCTCGATGAACTGCGGGGCGAACGGCGTGCCGTCGGCGAGCTTGCCCACGTCCTTGGCGCGATCGATGATGGCGAGCTGCCCGCGCGGGTCGACGAGGCCGGCATCGCCGGTCTTGAGCCAGCCGTCGGCCGTGATGGCGTCGCGGGTGGCATCGTCCTGCTTGTAGTAGCCGACGAACACGCCTGGACCCTTCACCTCCACCTCGCCGCGCTCGCCGATGCGCACCTGCGTGTCGGGGACGATGTGCCCGACCGTGTTCGGATCGGCGTCGTTGTCGCCTTGCAGGGAAACGAGGCCGCACGCTTCGGTGGCGCCGTAGACCTGCTTCAGGTTGACGCCGAAGGAGCGGAAGAAGCGGAAGGTGTCGGCCCCGAGCGGGGCGCCGCCCGTCAGGCAGGCGCGGGCGTTGCGCAGGCCCAGCTGGTCACGCACCGGACCGTAGACGAAGAACTCGCCCAGACGGTAGCCGAGCCGCGTCGTCGCGGGGATCGGCCTGCCGTCGGTTTTCAGCAGCTCGCAGCGCCCCGCCAGCGCGCGGAAATACTCGAACACCCGCCGCTTGAGCCAGGAGGCATCCGCCGCCCTGACCTTCAGTCCGGTCAGCATGGTCTCCCAGATGCGCGGCGGCGCCAGGAAAATGGAAGGCCCCAGCTCGCGCAGGTCGCGCTGCACCGTCTCGGGGCTCTCGGGACAATTGCAGCAGGCGCCGGACACCATGCTGGTGCCGAGCGAGTAGGTCATGTCGCCGACCCAGCCCATCGGCAGGTAGCAGAGCCAGTTGTCGCCGAGCTGCAGGGGCTCGACCGCCTGGAAGATCTCGGAGGTGGCGATCATGTTGCCGTGGCTCAGCAGCGCGCCCTTCGACCTGCCCGTGGTCCCCGAGGTATAGGCGATGGCGGCGATGTCGGATGCGCAGCCCTGATCCACCTCGCGCTCGAAATAGCCGGGATGCTCCTTGGCGTAGGCTGCACCCATCGCCTCGAGCTGGCCGAAGGACTTGAGGAGCGGATGCTCGTATGCGCTCATGCCGCGCGGGTCGTCGTAGACGACGAGGCGCAGGCTCGGCAGCTCGCCGGCGATCGAGAGCACCTTGTCGACCTGCTCCTGGTCCTCGGCCACGACGACGGACACCTCGGCGTGGCCGAGCACATAGGCCAGCTCGCTCGCAATCGAGTCCTGATAGAGGGGAACGGACATGCCGCCCAGCGCCTGCGCGGCCACCTGAGCCCAGTACAGCCGGGCGCGATTATCGCCGAGCACGGAAAGCTTGTCGCCGCGCTTGAAGCCCGCCGCCGCCAGCCCCAGCGCGAAATTGCGCACGTGCCCGTGGCATTCGCGCCAGGTATAGGACTGCCAGATGCCGCGGTCCTTCTCGCGCATGCCGATCCGCTTGGCGTACTTCTGCGCATTGCGGCGCAGCAGCTTCGGCAGCGTGTCGGTGGCGGTCTGCTCCGTGAGCTTGACGCTCTTCATGCCTTGGCCCCTTTGCTGGTACCGAGATAGGCGGCGATCACGGCCGGATTGCTCTGCACGGCGGCAGGCGCGCCTTCGGCGATCTTGCGGCCGCGGTCGAGCACGACAACGTGGTCGGAGATGTCCATGACGACGCCCATGTCGTGCTCGATCAGGACGACGGTGATGCCGCGCTCCTGGTTCACGTCGAGGACATAGCGGGCCATGTCCTCCTTCTCATCCTGGTTCATGCCGCCCATGGGCTCGTCGAGCAGCAGCACCTTGGGCTCGAGGGCGAGTGCGCGCCCCAGCTCCACGCGCTTGCGCAGGCCGTAGGCGAGCGCGGCGGTCGGCTGCTTGCGCAGGTCCTGCAGCTTCAGGAACTCGATGATCTCCTCGCACGCGGCGCGGTGGCGGATCTCCTCGCGCTGGGCGAGGCCCCAGTAGAGCACGCAGCGCAGCACGCCCGAGCGCATCAGCACGTGGCGGCCGAGCATGAGGTTGTCGAGCACGGAGAGGCCGCCGAACAGCGCGATATTCTGGAAGGTGCGCGCCACGCCGAGGCTCGCGATCTCGCTCGGCCGGCTGCGCGTGATGTCGCGACCCTCGAGCGAGATGCGCCCGGAGTCCGGCTTGTAGAAGCCGGAGATCATGTTGAGCAGCGAGGTCTTGCCGGCGCCGTTCGGGCCGATGATGGAGACGATGCGGCCCTGGGGCACCTCGATCGACACGTCGTCGACCGCGGTGACGCCGCCGAAGCGCTTGCCGACACCGGCAACCGAGAGCTGGACCGAGGCCGCCTTGATCTGCTGGGAAGCCGGCGTGAAGTTCATCAGCCCGCCCTTGACGTCAGGGCGGTGGGCCAACGCCCATGAACGTCACGCGGCAGGCCGGCTTGCATCGACGAACCCTCCCAGGTCCCACGCTGACGTTACGACGGCAAGGCAATCACTCTTCCCGGTG
>VBAB01000425.1 GCA_005888525.1 Alphaproteobacteria bacterium | reverse complement strand
GGGCACTGCGGGAAGCCTGCGCCGCGGCAGCCAAATGGCCTGACGAGATCAAGGTCGCCATCAACCTGTCGGCAAGTCAGTTCAAGAGCCGGAATCTGGTCGAGGTGGTGTTTTCGGCGCTGGCGGCATCGCGCCTGCCGGCGCCGCGATTGGAGCTGGAGATCACCGAATCGGTGCTGCTGCAGAACAACGACGCGACGCTCGCCACGCTGCATCAGCTGCGTGCGCTGGGCGTGCGCATCGCTATGGACGATTTCGGCACGGGCTATTCCTCGCTCAGCTACCTGCGCAGCTTCCCCTTCGACAAGATCAAGATCGACCGCTGCTTTGTCGCCGACCTCTCGGAGGCGAGCGAGGACGCGCTTGCGATCCTGCGCGCGGTTGCCGGGC
>VBAB01000424.1 GCA_005888525.1 Alphaproteobacteria bacterium | reverse complement strand
TCCTGACGCGGGCCGAGAAGACGGCGATCGCCGGCTGACGGAGCTCGCCGCCAGTCCGCGCTTTCAGCGCAGCATCATCATCGCCGCCGTGCCGCACTTGGGCACGTGCCGGGGCTCGACTGGCGCACGTCTGTATGCATGGGACAAACATAGATCTGTCCACAGTCGCGTCTCCGATCCACAGAATGTCGACCAAAGACCTGGCCGCGCAGACGAGGCGCGCGCCGGTGCTCACGCCTCCAGCAGTCGCCGCCGCTCTCGGTATTCAGCCTCGTTGATCTCGCCGCGCGCGTAGCGCTCTTTGAGAATGTCCATCGCATCGGGCGGACGATGGCGGTGCATCATGCCGCCGCGCATCATGAAGAACATCATCGCCATGCAGGCGATCACGAACAGGAACATAAGCACCGGGCCGAAGAACATGCCGGGCATCGGCCAATAATCGCTCCACCACATGGCGCCCTCCTCGAGTTAGGCAAGCTTAGGATGGACGCGACAGTGGAAAAGCGCGTTGACGCAGATCAACCGAGGAGCGGCTTACACAGGGGCAAAGGCTTTCTGTCTTGCCGCCCCGGCCATGTGGCGCGCGGCGATATAGCCGAACGTCATGGCCGGACCGATGGTGATGCCGGCGCCGGGATAGGTGCCGCCCATCACGCTGGCGGCGTCGTTGCCGACCGCATAGAGGCCAGGGACGGGCTTGCCCTCCCGGTCGACGACCTGCGCGTCCGCATTGGTGGCAATTCCGGCAAACGTGCCGAGCTCGCTCGCGATGACGCGCACGGCGTAGTACGGCGGCAGGGCGAGGGGTGCAACGCAGGGGTTGGGCTCGTGGCCCGGCGCGCCGTTGAAGCGCTGGTAGGCGTCGGAGCCGCGATCGAACTCGGGGTCCTCGCCGCGCTGTGCCGGGCCGTTGAACTCCAGCAGCGTGCGCTCAAGCCCGTCCGCATCGATGCCGCATGCCTGCGCGAGCCCCCGCACGCTGTCCCTGCGCTTGATGTAGCCCGATTGCAGAAACGGCCCGATCCGCATTGGCGCCGGCCCGAGGGCACCCAGGCCGAAGCGTCGGATGGCCGCATGATCGCAAACGATCCAGGCTTCCGCCTCGGCATCGTTGCGGCAGGCCTCGAGCATGGCCGGCACGTAGACGTGATAGGACCTCGCCTCGTTGACGAAGCGACGGCCGCGCCGGTCGACGCTGATGTAGCCGGGCTTGCCGCGGTCGAAGAAGTGCGGGAACGGAATTGTCGAGCCGTCCGGCTGCGGCACCAGCGAGACCGGCGCCCAGGCCGCAGGCTGGTGCACCTCATCGAGGAACCTGCCGCCCACCGACTGGGCGAGCCGCAAGCCGTCGCCCGTGTTGCCGGGCGGTGCCAGCGAGGCGTGGCTCTTGCCCGCGGACACATGGCCGTAAACGCGTCGCTTTAGGCCGTCGTTGCCGGGGAAGCCGCCGCAAGCCAGCACGACGCCGCGGCGCGCATGCACCAGCACGCGTCCGTCCTCCCGCGCAATGAACGCGCCCGCAACGTGGCCCTGCTCGGTGTAGAGCTCCACGATGGCCGAGGACAGCCAGAGTGGAATGTCGCGCTGCAGCGCGCTCACGGCCAGTCGCGCGATGAGTGCGTTGCCGTTGACGAGGCGCGTGCCGCGGCTGTGCGTCAGACGATCGCGCGCATAGCGCGCCACCATGCCGGCCACGTGCAGGGCCGATTGCGGCTGTTGCGTCATCTGGAACACGTGCGGGAGATCGTTGCGCCCGACCATCATGCCGCCCAGCGCCATCATGGTCTTGATCGGCGGCCGCAGCTTAGCGAACCACGGACCCAGTGCACGGCCATCGTACTCGTCCGGTACAAGTGAGCGGCCGCCTTGCAAGGCGCCCGGCTCGCCCGGATGATAGTCCGCCCAGGTCGGCGCCAGCGTATAGGCGACGAACGCCTTGCTCTCGAATAGATCCAGCATGGCGTGCGCGTTGTCGACGTAGGCCTCGGCCTTGGCGCGGTCGAGCCGGTTGCCGACGTGATGAGTGAGGTAGGCCAGCGCTCTTTCGCGCGAGTCGCGGATGCCTGCGGCGCGCTGGTGCGAGTTGACGGGGATCCAGACGATGCCGGCGGAATAGGCCGTCGTGCCGCCGAACTCGGGCTCCTTCTCGACCATGATGACGTCGAGGCCGGCGAGATGGGCCGTCAGTGCCGCGGCGAAGCCGGCCGCACCCGACCCAGCGACCAGGACATCGCATATGTGCGTGGAGGCTTCCAACGGGCTCATCCTGCAATGGGAGCCGTGGGGACACTCGAGCGCCCGCCGCCGGCTCGCGGGCACGATATTGGCCCGACTTGCCGGTGCATGATAGCCTCGCATTCCCTAACACTCCGGCCAGCGAGCACCCCTATGCAAAAGATCGCGACGCGCCCGACCGCCAATCGCCTGATGGGGATCGAAAACCCGAGTGAGGCCCGGCACATCATCCGAGCGGGGGAATATACAGGACACACGGCGGGCGTCGCGCCCGACCACGTCCAGGGCAACCTGTGCATCCTGCCCAAAGAGCTGGCGCTGGAGTTCGCCGCATTCTGCCAGCGCAACCCCAAGCCTTGCCCCCTGATCGGCATGGGCGCGCCAGGCGATCCCTCCCTCCCCGATCTGGGCGACATCGACATCCGCACCGACGTGCCGCGCTATCGCGTTTTCAAGGACGGCAAGCTCGTCGATGAGCCCACCGACATCCGCAAATACTGGTCCGACGATCTCGTCACCTTCGTGCTGGGCTGCTCGTTCTCCTTCGAGCTGCCGATCCTGCAGGCCGGCATTCGTTTGCGGCACATCGAAAATGACACCGTCGTGCCCATGTACCGCAGCAGCATCGACTGCGTGCCGGCGGGACGCTTCAAGGGCAAGATGGTGGTGTCGATGCGCCCGTTCACCCCGGCCGACGCTATCCGGGCGGTGCAGATCACGTCGCGCTTTCCGTCCGTCCACGGCGCGCCGGTGCATCTTGGCCTGCCGGAGGCGATCGGCATCGAGGATATCAACAAGCCCGATCTCGGCGACCCCGCGATCATTGCTGAAGGGGAGCTGCCCGTGTTCTGGGCCTGTGGGGTGACGCCGCAGGTCGCCATCGAGCAGGCCCGCCCCTCCATCTGCATCACCCACAAGCCGGGCTCGATGCTGATCACCGACAAGAAGAACGCCGCCCTGGCGGCGCTCTAACCGTCATCCCGGAATTTCGTGTAAGCGAAATATCCGGGACCCAAGGGCTGCTGGGTACGGGCGTTCGTTGGCTCTGGGTCCCGACTCTTCGCGCTTTCGCGCTCCGGCCCGGGATGACAGGTGTGTCCTTAATCAGGACGGACCAATCGGCGATACTGATGCCAAGTGATTCGGCGTGAGGGGGTCAGACCCCTCGCCAGATCGTCCGAGATTTCCGGCAAAGGGTTGGGCGAGGGGTCTGACCCCCTCCCATGCGGGGTCCGCTTGCAAAGCCTGCTCGCGCCATTGGAGGAAGACCACGCGCCTGCCGCGGCCTCGGCCGGGCGCGTGCCGGTGCTGCTGCCCGTCGCGCTCGACCAGACCTACGACTACCTGCTTCCCGATGGCCTGGAAGCCCGCCCCGGCTCCTTCGTGCTGGTGCCGTTCGGGCCGCAACAGCGCATCGGCGTGGTCTGGGACGCCCCCTTCGGCGAGGCGGGCAAGCCGGTTGCCGACAAAAAGCTGAAAGTCATCACGGCCACGCTCGCCGACGTGCCGCCGCTGCCCACGCTGTCGCTACGCTTTGCCGAATGCATGGTCGTGCGCATGATGATGGGCCCGCCCACCGTATTCGAGCCGGGCAAGCCCCGTTTCGGCGTCACGTGCAACACGGATGCGCGCGAGCCGCCGCGCATGACGCCAGCCCGCAAACGCGCACTCGAGATCGCCGCCGACGGGCTGGTGCGCGCCAAGGTGGCGCTAGCCGCGGAAGCCGGTTGCTCGACGGGGGTCATCGACGGCCTGGTCGAGGCCGGCACGCTCGTCGAGGTGGCGATCCCCGAGCGGCGGCTGCCGGTGCCCAACCCGGCCCACTGCAAGGTTCAATTCTCCGACGCGCAGGCGCTCGCCGTCCACACCATGCGCGCCGCCGCCGACGCGCAGAGCTTCTCCGTCACGCTGCTCGACGGCGTCACCGGCTCCGGCAAGACCGAGGTCTACTTCGAGGCCGTGGCGCGCACGTTGGAGCGGGGTCGGCAGGCCCTCATCATGCTGCCCGAGATCGCGCTCACCAGCCAGTTCATGGACCGCTTCACGGCGCGCTTCGGCTGCGCGCCGGTGGAATGGCATTCCGCGCTCTCTCCGGGCGAGCGAGCCCGCGCCTGGCGCGCCGCGGCCAACGGGGAGGCACGCGTCATCGTCGGCGCCCGCTCCGCCCTCTTCCTGCCCTTCATGGACCTCGGCCTGATCGTCGTCGACGAGGAGCACGACGCGGGTTTCAAGCAGGAGGACCGCGTGCACTACCAGGCCCGCGACATGGGCGTCGTGCGCGGCAGCCTGGCCAAGCACCCGGTGATCCTGGCCTCGGCCACACCGTCGATCGAGAGCCACGTCAATGCCCGATCGGGCCGCTACGGTTACGTGCATTTGCCCGGTCGCTACTCCGGCGCCGAGCTCCCTGATGTGGAGACCATCGATCTGCGCCAGCATCCCCCGGAGCGGGGAAAATGGCTTTCGCCGGTGCTGGTCGCGGCCATGACCGAGACGCTCTCCAAGAAGCAGCAGGCGCTGCTGTTCCTCAACCGCCGCGGCTACGCGCCGCTCACACTCTGCCGTTCCTGCGGCCATCGCATCGACTGCCCGCAGTGCACGGCCTGGCTGGTCGAGCACCGCTACCGCCACCGGCTCAACTGCCACCACTGCGGTTTCTCGCTGCCGATCCCGGAGAAGTGCCCCAAGTGCGGCGAGCCGGACGCTCTGGTGGCCTGCGGGCCGGGCGTGGAGCGCATCGCCGAGGAGGTGGCCGAGCGCTTTCCCGACGCGCGCGTGGCGCTGCTGTCCTCCGACCTGGTGCCGTCGCTGATCGAGATGCGCGAGATCATCAAGAAGATCGAGGCCGGCGAGGCCGACATCATCATCGGCACGCAGATGGTGGCCAAGGGCCACCACTTCCCGCAGCTCGCCAACGTCGGCATCGTCGATGGCGACCTGGGGCTCGGCCAGGCCGACCCGCGCGCGGCCGAGCGCACGTTCCAGCTCATGCACCAGGTCACAGGCCGTGCGGGCCGCGAGCTTGCCGCCGCCGGACGCGGCTACGTGCAGACCTACATGCCCGAGCACCCGGTGATGCAGGCGATCATCTCGGGCGACCGC
>VBAB01000423.1 GCA_005888525.1 Alphaproteobacteria bacterium | reverse complement strand
GACAAGAATCACCCACCCTCATTCGCCCATCTGCACCAGGCTGCCGTTGATGCGTGCACTCTGCAGGAAGTAGGCGAACGCAGCCCAGCCGGCGGCGAAATAGACGACATTGAGGGCGAGCGCCTTGACCATCAGGTGCCCGACGAAGGCACCCTCGAGCACGACCGCGCGCAGGCCCTCGAATACGTAGGTAGGCGGCAGCGCGAGCGCAACCGGCTGCAGCCACGGGGGCAAGGTCGAGACTGGATAGTAGACGCAGCACAGCGGCAGGAACACGAAGACGATGAGCCAGGCGAAGCTCTCGGCACCCAGGCCCCAGCGCAGGACGACGCCGGTGGAAACGAGCCCCAGCGACCAGCTCATGATGATGAGGTTGGCAAAGAAGGCGGCGAACGCGAACCCCAGGCTCAGCACGTTGAAGCCGAAGAAGAAGTAGGCGAGCGCCGCCACCGGCACCATCGCCACCAGCAGCTTGATGAGGCTGACGATCATGAGCGCGGCGATGAACTCGGCGGGCCGCAAGGGGCTCATCATGAGGTGGCCGAGATTGCGCGACCAGATCTCTTCCAGAAAGGCCACTGCGAACCCGAGCTGGCTGCGCACCAGGATGTCCCACAGCAGCACGGCGCCGATGAACAGTCCGGCGGCCTTGGCGGCGAAGCTGGTGGTCTGCGCGAGGTAGCTTTGCAGAAAGCCCCACATCAGCATCTGCACCAGCGGCCAATAGATGAGCTCGGCAGTGCGCGGCCAGGAGGAGCGGATCACGTACCAGTAGCGCAGCACCAGGCCGTAGATGCGCCCCGCGGAGGCGGCAAGCGTCGTCTGCTCGCGCAACGGCGAGGAGCGGGGGGCGATGGGCGCGCTCCGGGTCATGGTGACCTCCGCGCGTCCTCGCCGTCGTCGATGCCGCGGCGGGCGATGGCGAGAAACACTTCCTCGAGATTGGCGCGCCCGAAGCGCTTGATGAGCTCGGTCGGCGTCTCATCGGCGATGATGCGGCCTTTCTCCAGCATGATCACCCTATCGGCCAGGCGCTCCACCTCCGCCATGTTGTGGGAGGCCAGCACGACCGTGGCCGCGCGGCCGCGGCAGTAGAGCTCGAGCTTGGAGCGCGCCCAGTCGGCCGTGTCGGGATCGAGCGAGGCCGTCGGCTCGTCGAGCATCAGCAGCTCCGGCTCGTTGAGCAGCGCCTTGGCGATACTTACGCGCGTCTTCTGACCGGCGGAAAGCTTGCCGTAAGGCCGGTCCAGCAGATCGGCGAGCTTGAAGTCGCTGGCGGTCTCGGCAATGCGCCCCTTGAGGTCGCGCACGCCGTAGAGCCTGGCGAAGATCTCGAGGTTCTGGCGCACGGTAAGCCGCATCGGCACGTCGACGTAGGGGCTCTCGAAGTTCATCCGATGCAGCACCTTGTGGCGCTCGCGTGCCATGTCGGCGCCGAACACGCGCGCCTCTCCGGAAGTCGGCACCACGAGCCCCATCAGCATGGAGATGGTGGTCGTCTTGCCGGCGCCGTTGCCGCCGAGCAGCGCCGTGATGGAGCCGCTGCGCAAGTCGAAGCTGATGCCATCGACGGCGGCGATGTCGCGATAGACCTTGCGCAGCTCCCGCACGGCTACGGGAGGCGGCAAGGCCCCATTGTTCTGCGACGTCGGTTTTTGCATCGGACGTGGTAGCCTGGAGGTGCGCCGCTGATGTAGATCCGGCGGGCTGCGGTCTGGGCGCTGCCCCCTATCTGGGATATCAGAACGCGCAAGGCAAGCATATCGGCTGCCTCCGCCCTGGGTCCGCCGCCCAGATCGATGCAAAGGCCTTCGATCAGGACCGAACTTGCTCTAGGAAGCGCATGCCATGGTCATGACCCCGGCCGAGCGTAGAACAGAAGCGAGCGAGAGCCGGCTGCGCCTGCAGACGGCCGTGCGGCTGCGATGGTTCGGCGTGATCGGCCAGCTGGTGACCGTGTGCTTCGTCTATCTCGCGCTGGGCTTTCCGCTCCCCTTCGGCATATGCCTGGCTTTCATTGCGCTCTCGGCCTGGCTCAATGTTTTCCTGCGCATACTCTACCCCGTGCGCACCCGCCTCAACACCGCGCTCGCTACCTGTCTCCTCGCCTACGATATTCTCCAGCTCGCGGCACTGCTGTACTTGACCGGCGGCATCGAGAACCCGTTCACCTTCCTTCTCGTCGCGCCCGTGACCGTCTCCGCGGCCACGCTGCCGCCGGTCAACACCATCGCTCTGGGGCTTGTCGGCGCGGCAGCCACGGTGTTGCTGGTGTTCTATCGCCTGCCGCTGCCGTGGTACCGGGGCACCGAATTCGATCTGCCGACGCTCTATAATATCGGCCTGCTGGCCTCGGTGCTGTCCGGCATGATCTTTCTGGCGCTCTACGCCTGGCGGCTCGCCAAGGAGGCGCGGCAGATGGCGGACGCGCTCGCTGCCACCGAAATGGTGCTGGCCAGGGAGCAGCAGTTGCATGCGCTCGATGGTCTTGCCGCCGCCGCGGCGCACGAGCTGGGCACGCCGCTCTCGACCATCGCGGTGGTCGCCAGAGAGCTCAACAAGGATGCGCCCCAGGGGAGCCAGTTGTCCGAGGACCTGGCGCTGCTGCAGACGCAGGCCGTGCGCTGCCGGGAGATCCTGAAGAAGCTGACGCGTGCGCCCACCGAGCCGGACCCGCTGCACGCGCGCATGAGCGTCACTCAGCTGATCGAAGAAGCAGCCGGCCCCTATCGCGGCTTCGGCGCCGAGCTGGTCATGACGGCGTCGCCCGAGCAGGGGAGCGAAGGTGCAGCGCTGCAGGAGCCGGTCGGCGAGCGCCGGCCCGGCGTGCTCTACGGACTGGGTAACCTCGTCGAGAACGCCGTCGACTTTGCCCGCGAGCGCGTGGACATCGGCGCCAAATGGTCCGCTCGCCAGGTGACGATCGAGATCGCCGACGACGGGTCCGGTGTGCCGGCCGACGTCATGGATGCCCTGGGCGAGCCGTATATCACCACCCGCCCGGCGCGGCCCCGGGGTCAGACAAAGGATGGCGAACCCTCGGGCCTGGGCCTAGGCTTCTTCATCGCCAAGACCCTGCTGGAGCGCTCCGGCGCCACCGTTACGCTGGACAACCGCAAGTGGCCGGAACACGGTGCAATAGTGAAAATCAGCTGGCAGCGGGATGTTTTCGAGAGGAAGCAGGCGACAATGCCGGCGGCCGCGTCCGAGGGTGTCGGCCTGCAGCTGACGGATGCGGATGGCGGCATTCATTAAGAAGCCTGCTGTGCTTAGGCTTGGGCGTATCCGATGAGCCCGCTATAGTGTGGCAAGTTGGAGGCACCGAAGTGGCAGAAGACTTTGCATTCAGTCCGGACGAGCTTCCGGAAGATCGCTCCCTGATCCTGGTCGACGACGACCGGGCGTTCGTGCTGCGGCTGGCGCGGGCCATGGAGACGCGCGGCTTCGAGGTGCGCGTGGCACACTCGGTGGCCGAAGGTATGGACCTGATCCGGCAGAAGGCGCCGGCCTTCGCCATCGTCGACATGCGGCTGGAGGACGGCAACGGTCTCGATGTCATCGCCGAGCTCGCCAAGATCCGCTCCGACGCACGCACCATCGTGCTCACGGGCTACGGCAACATCGCCACCGCCGTGACGGCGGTGAAGCTGGGAGCCGTCGATTATCTGGCCAAGCCGGCCGATGCCGACGAGGTCACGGACGCGCT
>VBAB01000422.1 GCA_005888525.1 Alphaproteobacteria bacterium | reverse complement strand
TGCTCGCCATGCCCTGCGGCACGAAGGTGCTGTTGCACCGAGGCGACCGACATGACGCGCTTGTGGGCATCCTGCAGGTGTAGGCGCGTCTCTTCCGACTGAACGGTGCTCGCCTTCAGCAGGAGGATGCTGGCGATGATCTGCAGGCTATTGGCGATGCGGTGCTGCATCTCAGCCAACAACAGGTCCTTCTGCTCTAGCAGGAGCTGCATCTCTCGCTCAGCAGCACGCCGCTTCGTGATGTCTTCGAAGGCAAGCAGCATCGTCGTATGATTGTTCCCTTCATAGAAGACCTTGCGCGCATTCAGGAGCATGACGCGTTCGCCGATCTCCGGGAAATTGCACTGAACTTCATAACCGTCCAGCTCACCATGCTCTGGAACGATCTTCTCGAGCAGCTCACGCAATGCCGGAATGTCCCATTGGCCATCACCCAATGCGTAGAGCATACGGCCCTGCGTGTCTTGCCGCCTCACATGAAATGTCATGTAGAAGGAGCGACTTGCAGCGACGACCCGCAGATCCTTGTCCAGGACGAGAAGGGGCTCGCGTACGGTGTCAACGATGGCCTGCGCCAGCGCAAGGCCATCCCCGTGAGCAGCTAACGGATTTCTTCGCCCCATTCCGCACCGTAGACCTCATGGCTGTCATTGCCTAACGTATTCTATCATACAAAATCGTGATCAGCTGTCGGAGCAGTCAATGTGCGTCGCGGCAGCGTGGGCCTTGCTCGGCGGCTGGGCGGCCAGTAGGTTCAAGGCGCTGGCAAAAGCGATAGGGAGGTACTCATGTCGCCGCTGGGCATCATCCTTGTTATTATCCTCATCATCTTCCTTGCCGGCGGCTTCAGTGGCCGCTTCGGTGGATACGGTTACGGCTTCGGGCACGGTGGCGTCGGTATCCCCGGCATTCTCCTGATCATCGTCGTCATCCTACTTCTCACTGGGCATCTGTGACGCCCAACTAGGCCCTATGGAAGCTCGCTCACGGGGCGCCTTATCCTCATTGCCGAGGATGAACCCTTATTGCCTTTGGACAATCCCGCCCAGGCAAAGCTGGGCGGGATAGTTAGCGGCGCGCCTAGTGCACACAAATTGAAGAAGGGATCACGAATATCGGACGCGTGAGCCTCACGAATTTGGGTGCTCGCGTCACTGACAGTGGATGCCGGGCGCATCACGGATACTGATTGAACAGTGGCGCGCGGAGCGCGGTTCGGAAAACTTTCCCGTGGCTGTTGCAGGTAGCGCTCGAAGGGGTGTTGCCGCCATGCGACGACTGCTCCGCTCCCTGCGGTTTGCGCAGGGATTTCGAACGCGGAGCGCACGAATTTTCGGCAGGCACGTCATGGATATTGGAAGGCGGTAGGCGCGTTACGCCAAACGGCCCCAAGCGCGACCGACGACCGTCGCGCTCGGAAAACGGTTCCTGATCAGCCCGAAACTACCGCTGCAATGGCGTAGCCGATCGGATCGATAATCACTACGTCATCTTCCACGAGGATATAGCGGTACCCGGCAAGTCCAGGAGCACAGGCCAGTCCCTCTTCTGGGAAGCCAAACAGCTCCACGTCACGTGGAATCTCAGCGCCGAGCGCCAATCGGAGATGCAGATCCGACCTAGGTTGGTCCTTGGGGATCGAAGAATAGATGCACTGCATCTGATCGGCGGAGAGGGCGAGCGCAGGCCGTTCCGCGGGGGGAGAGCTCGCTTGCTCGATCGACGACGGGATCACATCAACGATGCCGTAGGTCTCGGGGTCAACAACGCAGATTGTGTCATCGACGATGAGATAGCGGTAGGCCGCGTACGCGGGCACAAGCGCCAACAGGGCCGGGGCGAAACGTAGCAGCTGATGACGCCGCGGAATGCGACTACCGACAGCGAGCGCAGCGTTGAGCTGGCTGCGGGGGATGCGTACCGCCTGACGGTCTCCGAAAACGCGCTGATGAACCTCACGACGTTGCTGATCGGTTGCCTGTACTCGCGCAACGCGCTGAGCGCCGCGCTTGGTCGCTAGGTTTGGGTTGCGAGCGCCATCATTGACTTGTCTTGGGACGGATTGTTGCGGGAGAGCCTGGCGCCTCAACTGTTGTTGACGCTCTTGCACCTGTTGTTGCGCACGTTCGCGTGCACCCTTCTGCTCTACTATTCGGTTGCGCACCACGGCGCGCTGCTGCGGAGCGCGTTGTATGGCTGCCGGCCGTTGTGGCTGAGCACGCTGCACGGTTGCTGCTGGGCGACGCGAAACCGGGCGTGGTGCTGGTGATCGAGCTGCTTGTCTGGGAGCCGCGGGAGCGGCGGCCCTTGGAGGCGCAGCCCGCGCCGCAGGCGGTGCTGGGCGAGCGGCGGGATTCTTGTTCTTGTCCGGCGCTTGAGCGACGCCGATCGTCGACAGAGCCGTGAGTGCAACTGCCGCGCACATCACGCCCATGAGAGCCTTCATCTCAACAACTCCTTCAGCGACGAAAAATGGCTAGTCACCTTCCTAACGAAACGATCGTGTATGAGCGCACGAGATGGCTATTGCTGCCAAGGCTCGGAGAGTACCTATGTCGTTGCGTGCGCTTGACGCCCGGGCTCGAATTGCAGAAGGGATCGAGGGCCAAAGAATTGCAATCAGTGACAATCGCCGCTACGCGGCGGACGTAGCCATCGCTTGCGGGTGTTGCCGGCCACCGAACTTGTCGAGCAGGATTGCCCTTGCGCGGAAGACGCGGCTCTTGATCGTGCCGACAGCACAACCGCAGATCCGAGCCGCCTCGTCGTAAGACAGCCCGGAAACTCCAACCAGGAAGAGTGCTTCTCGCTGGCTGGAGGTCAACCCTTCAAAAGCGTGGGCAACGCTTTGAAGCTCGAGGTAGTGAAGTTGCGCCGGTGGGCTGGTGAGCTGGGCCGAATGGTAGCCGTCGCTGTCGGATACTTCGCGACGCCGGGATCGCAATTCCCCATAGTAGGTATTGCGCAGGATTGTGAAGAGCCAAGCTCTCAGGTTCGTGCCTTCCTTGAACTTGGTGCGGTGTACCCAGGCTTTTGCGAGTGTTTCCTGCACGAGATCATCTGCGCGATCAGGGTCACGAGCCAGGGATCTGGCAAAGGCTCGAAGCCGAGGCACTTGGGCTAGCAACCCGCTGCGAAACGTGGCAGCCCGACCCGACGCAGAACCTTGCCGTGTCGAGGGATCCGAGAGATGTGAGTTGACGTTGACCATCGTAGCTCCGCTCGTGGGCGTAGTGAGGATTCCGATGTGTTGTGAATAGGCGCTCTAAATCGAATTTCTGCGATACGTTCGCAATCTGAGCAGTGCATTCAACTCTTGCTGGAATTCGGCCTGCGCAATCAGAGTTTGCCGCCCGTCGTTCGCTAAGCCTTGGACATGAGGAGCGTATTGCTCGAGCCGCATTTCGGCTCTGTCGATACTACGGCTTAGATCAACGTGGTGTTCCGTCGGCATTTGCGCTCGTCGCGAGTCCTTGGCGACGACTGGAGTGGGTGATTAGAAGCCGTAGCCAGCACAGCACCGACCGCCTCTGCCACTATCCTTTGACGCTGAGGCAGCGCGGCACCAGGTCGGGGGAGACCTGATGCCGCTGATCATGGGTTAGCTGCCTTGAAGAAAGGCGCCGGTGCTGCCGAACGGGGGTAAGGCGAGCACCTCCCAAAAGAACCATCCGGGAGGGAAAGCCGGAAGGTCGCTCCCAAAGAAGCGCAGGCGTGAGCCGCAAGCCAGACTCGGAAAGTACCTACCTGCGTCAACCGGAACTAACCGGTTCTAGCGGCCGTTGCTCAGCATCAGTAACGGACA
>VBAB01000421.1 GCA_005888525.1 Alphaproteobacteria bacterium | reverse complement strand
CCGGCCATCCGCAAAGATGTGCGCGATGTCGAGGTCGGCGACCTTGCCGGCATCGACGCGGTGCTGCATCTGGCCGCGCTCTCCAACGACCCGCTGGGCGATCTGCGGCCGCAGCTGACCGACGACGTCAATCATCGGGCCAGCGTGCGCATGGCGCGGCTGGCCAAGCAGGCGGGCGTCAAGCGTTTCGTGCTCGCCTCCTCCTGCAGCAACTACGGCCAGGCCGGCGAGGTGATGATCGACGAGACCGGCGCGCTCAATCCCGTCACGGCTTACGGCGAATCCAAGGTGATGTCGGAGCGCGACATCGCGCTCCTCGCCGACAGCAGCTTCTGCCCCGTCTATCTGCGCCCCGCCACCGCCTACGGCCTGTCGCCGCGCCTGCGCTTCGACATCGTCCTGAACAACCTCGTCGCCTGGGCGCTCACGACAGGCAAGATCCACCTGAAATCCGACGGCACGCCGTGGCGGCCGATCGTGCACATCGAGGACATCTCGCGCGCGTTCATCGCCGCGCTGGAGGCGCCGGCGCGCACCGTCTTCAACGAGGCGTTCAACGTCGGCCAGACCGACCACAACTATCGCATCCGCGACCTCGCCCAGATCGTTGCCGAGGTGGTGCCCGGCTGCACGCTCGGTTTCGCCGACGATGCCGGCCCCGACAAGCGCTCGTACCGGGTGAGCTTCGAGAAGATCCGGCGCCAACTGCCGGCGTTCAAGCCGCAATGGGACGCGCGCATGGGTGCCGAGCAGCTCTACAAGGCCTACCGCTCCTCGGGCCTGACGCTGGAGGAGTTCGAGGGTCCGCGCTATCAGCGCATCGGCCATATCAAGAAGCTGCTGGCCGAAGGCATCCTCGACGCCGACCTGCGGCATATCAAGCCGCAGCGCAAGAGCGAAACCGTGCCGTCGGCGATGTCCACGGTCTCCGCCTGAGGTCAGAGCGCTTCCGAACTCGCCGCCAAGCTAGTCCGGGATTCGACTGCCCGCGAAGACACCCGTCTGCCGCAGCGCCTCGCCCAGCACCATCGCCGCCGCCACGGCCACGTTGAGCGAGCGCAGGCCCGCGCGCATCGGGATGCGCAGGCGAGCATCGGCAAGCCGGTGAACGGTATCGGGCACGCCGGCGCTCTCGCGGCCCAGCAGCAGCGTGTCGTCGCGGCTGAACGCGAAGTCGGCGTAAGGCATCTCGGCATGCGTCGTGAGAAGCACGAGGCGGGAGCCGCGCGATCGGCGCGCGCTCTCGAACGCGGCAAAGGATGCATGCCGCGCGATCTCGACATGGGCCAGATAGTCGAGCGCCGCCCGTCTCATGGCGCGGTCCGTCATGTCGAACCCTGCCGGCCCGATCAGGTCCACGGGCACGCCGAGGCAGGCGGCCAGCCGCAGCAGCGTCCCGGTGTTCTGGGGGATATCCGGCTCGTAAAGGGCAAGGCGCATGCGCGCAAGATAGCGTCGCCATTCCCGTGAGCGAAGCGTAAGCGGGAACCCAGCCCGGTGAGGGGGGCCCGCCGCATGCGCCAAATTGCCCTCGGATGCGCCCGCGCGACAGCCTTGTGCAGGCATTAGAACAATGCAAAAAGAACGCGCGTCAAAACGTCCTGTTGGGGGAGCAGCCGGCGATCACCGACAATTCGCCAGGTTCTCGCCGAGGCAGGGGCGCCTTGCCGGGGTAGGCTTCGCGGGAGGCAGCGGCGGCTCGATATGGACGGCGTCTTCCACCTCCACGCGCAACCGTCGCCGCACACAGTGGCCAGCAGCAATCACGGACACGCAAATGCAAAGGGAGGCTGACTTGGCGTCTCACACGGCGGAAGGGCCCAGCCGCCGCGATTTCATCGTGATCGCGGCACAGGCTTTTGCAGGCGTCGGTGCGGCCTTGGCCCTGTGGCCATTCATCCACCAGATGAACCCGGATGCTTCCACGCAGGCGCTGGCTTCGACCGAAGTCGACCTGTCGCCCGTCAAGGAAGGGCAGGCCATCACCGTGGTGTGGCGCGGCAAGCCGGTGTTCATCCGCAACCGCACGCCCGAGGAGATCAAGAAGGCGGCCGAGGTCAAGATTTCCGAGCTCTCCGACACCAGCGCGCGCAACGACGACCTGCCGGAGAAGGCGCCCGCCACCGACCTCAATCGCACCAAGAAGGGCCACGAGAACTGGCTCGTCCTGGTCGGCATCTGCACGCATCTGGGCTGCATTCCCAAAGGCCAGTCGCTGTCCGATTCCAGGGGCGACTTCGGGGGCTGGTTCTGCCCCTGCCACGGCTCGCACTACGACACGGCCGGGCGCATTCGCAAGGGCCCGGCGCCTCGCAACCTCGAGGTTCCACCCTACGCGTTCATGTCCGACACTAAGATCAAGATCGGCTGAGGGACCTTTCGCCAATGGCCACTCACGAATCCACCTATCGGCCGACCTCGAGCATCGGCAAGTGGATGGACGCGCGGCTGCCGGTTGCGCGCATGATGCACGCGCAGTTCGTGGATTTCCCGACGCCCAGGAACATCAACTATCTGTGGACGACCGGCGGTCTTCTCTCCTTCTTCCTCGGCGTGCAGATCGTCACCGGCATCGTCCTAGCCATGCATTTCGCGCCCACGGCGGCGGACGCTTTCAACAGTGTCGAGCATATCCGGCGCGACGTGAACTACGGCTGGCTGATGCGCAACCTGCACGCGGTTGGCGCCTCCATGTTCTTCCTCGCCGTCTACATTCACATCGGCCGCGGTCTCTATTACGGCTCCTACAAGGCGCCGCGCGAGGTGTTGTGGATCATCGGCGTGGTCATCCTGCTGCTCATGATGGCGACGGCCTTCATGGGCTACTCGCTGCCCTGGGGCCAGATGAGCTTCTGGGCGGTGACGGTCATCACCAACCTGTTCTCCTCGGTCGATTCCATCATTCCGGGGCTCGGCACACGCATCGTGCAGTGGCTCTGGGGCGGCTACTCGGTGTCGGGCACGACGCTCACGCGCTTCTACAGCCTGCATTACCTGCTGCCCTTCGTCATCGCCGGCGCTGTCGGCCTCCACATCTGGGCGCTGCACGTGGCGGGCCAGAACAACCCCACGGGGCTCGAAATCAAGACGGCGTCGGACTCGGTGCCGATGACCCCGTACGCCGTCATGAAGGACGGGTTCGCGCTCGCCGTCTTCGTGCTGCTGTTCGCTTGGTTCGTGTTCTACGTCCCAGACTATCTGGGCCACCCTGACAACTACGTCGAGGCCAACCCGCTCTCGACGCCTCCGCACATCGTGCCCGAGTGGTACTTCCTGCCCTATTACGCGATCCTGCGCGCGATCCCCAACAAGCTGCTGGGTGTGATCGCGATGTTCTCCTCCATCCTCCTGCTGGTGTTCATCCCCTGGCTCGATACCTCGCGCGTGCGCTCGGCCAAGTACCGCCCGGTCTACAAGTGGTTCTTCTGGCTGTTCATCATCTCGGTGGTCGCGCTCGGCTACCTGGGCTCGAAGCCGCCGGAGGGTGCCTATGTCCTCTGGGCGCGGATCTTCACGGTCTACTACTTCCTGCATTTCCTGGTCATCATGCCGATCGTCGGCGTGACGGAGAACCCCTTGCCGCTGCCGCGCTCGATCGCCGAGTCGGTGTTGGGCAAGAGCGGCCAGCCTGTGGGTGTAGGGGCGCCGGCGGCGCCGGAACGGCGCTAGTGTGATGATCGATACGTCCGCATTATCGCGCTGGGCTTCGTGGGCTAGCGGACTTCTCGATCTGAATCACATTGGCTTCACGCGAGCGGGGGAAGCATCATGATCGGGACAATCCGCGTGAAGACGGGCGCACGTGTGCTGGCGATAGCCCTGGCGGCAGGCGTCGGCGCGGCGTGGGCGGCCGGCGGGGAAGTGCACATCGATCGGCAGCACTGGTCCTTTGGCGGCATACTCGGCCATTTCGACGATGCGCAGCTGCAGCGCGGG
>VBAB01000420.1 GCA_005888525.1 Alphaproteobacteria bacterium | reverse complement strand
CGCCATGCGTGCCAAGGGCCTGCCGGTAACGTATGTGCTCTACCCCGAGGAAGGGCATGGCTTTGCGGTGCCGGAGAACCGCATCTCGTTCAATGCGATCACCGAGGCGTTCCTGGCCGCGCACCTGGGCGGCCGCGCGGAACCCTTCGGCCAGGACTTCGCTGGTGCGAAGTTCGAAGTGGGCGAGGGGGCCTCCCACATTCCCGGCCTTGCGGCGACACTGGCGGCCCGCGCCTGAGGGGAGGGCCGCCTGACGCATTCCAACGCGCAAATCGGTGGATGCGGGCCCGCGGGCAGTCGCTCTGCCACCGGACTGCCATCAGGCTATGGCGACATAGAGCGAGATCGTTCCAGATGGAAGCACTGCGGCTTCCATCCAGGAACGTGAATCTCGCTCTAAACTCAAGAAGTAGAGCAGGATTCACGCTTCAGCCTCGACGTTGCATTCGAGGCGATGTGATTCAATCTGAAGCGATCCTGCTCTAGGCTGGGTTAGTCTGCTATTTTTGCGCATTGGGGACGGGTCCGACCCGTCAGCAAGGTCGAGGGGGACGCCATGGACCAGAATGTCGCCAAGGCGAGCGCGGTGACGGTGCTTGCCGCGGGCCTCGGGATCGGGGGCCTGGCGGTCCTGCATAACTCGCAGCAGCTCGACTACGAGGGCAAGATCACCATCGCGGCGGGCAATTCCCAATATTACGAGCTGGCCACCAGGTACCAGGAAGACCTGCGCAAGTACGGCGTTCAGGTCGAGGTGCGGCGGACGGCGCGGTTCAAGGACAAGGAGGGACGCACCTCTCTGAGGCCCCTGGAGGGCCGCCTCACCCTGAGGGAGCTGGTCGATGACAACTCGGGGATCACCGCGGGCTTCGTGAAGGGCGGCCTCGTCGGCAGCCTGCAGGGACGCCTGGCCAGCGAGAAGCAGAAGGGGCGGCATTCGGAGTACTCGAAGCTGCGCTCGGTGGGCAGGCTGTTCCACGAGCCGGTCTGGGTCTTCACCCGCGGCGACCTGCCGATCGCGACGCTACGCGATCTCAAGGGCAAGCGCATTCTCATCGGCACGCGCGACAGCGGCTCGCGAGGCATCGCCAGGCTGCTCATGCGCGCCAACGGCGTCATCGAGAAGCAGAACGCCACCTTCATCGACGAGGACCTCGAGGCCGATGCCGCCCCTCTCGTGGCGGGCACCGCCGACGCCGCCATCCTCGTCGTCGCCGCGGACTCCGACAAAATCCAAAAGCTCCTGCGCGTGCCCAACATTCGCCTGATGGACTTCACGCCGGAGGCGGAAGCCTACACCAACCGTTTTCCGTCCCTGAGCAAGGTCGTCCTGCGCAAGGGCGCGGTGGAGTTCGATCCGCTGATCCCGACCGACGACATCACGCTGCTGTCGACCAGCGTCGCCCTGGTCGTCCGCCCGGACATGCAGCCGGCGCTCGTATCCCTGCTCACCCACGCCGTCGTTCACAACCCCAAGTCGGGCTTCGACAAGAACGGCGACCCCGTCTTGTTCTACCGTGCAGGCGAGTTCCCGACCGCCAACGACCCCGAGTTCGATGTCCCGGACGACGCCCGCATCGTCTACAAGCAGGGCGAGCTTCCCGTGGTGCTGAAGAACCTCGCGCCGAACGCGCACAACCTCGGCGTCCCATTCACGTTCACGTCCTTCGTCAGCACGCATGCCGCCAAGCTGATCGGCATGGTCGGCGTGTTGGCGATTCTGCTGCCGTTGACGCGCGCCATACCGGCGATCTACGTGTGGACGATTCGCCGCAAGCTGGTGTACTGGTACCGGCACCTCAAGGCACTCGAGCGGAGGCTCGACGCCGGCGGGTCCCGATACGATCCCGAGGCCGTGTGGGCGGAATTCGACCGCATCGACTCGCACGTCCGGGTCATGAGCGTGCCGGCCTACTACGCCAACCAGCTCTACGACTTGCGCGGCCATATCGACCTGGTCCGCCAGCGCCTCTCCACGATGCCCGAGAGCATGCGCATGGCGGCGGAGTAGGGCCGCACGCGCATGAAGATCACCCGCATTCGCGAAGCCGCGGCGCCGATCGCCTCGGAGATTCGCAACGCCTT
>VBAB01000419.1 GCA_005888525.1 Alphaproteobacteria bacterium | reverse complement strand
TCGGTGAGGGCTCGGTGCTCGCCATGGGCACCTTCATCGGCGCCTCCACCAAGGTCGTCGACCGCAACACCGGCAAGATCCACGTCGGCCACGTGCCACCCTATTCCGTGGTGGTGTCGGGCTCACTTCCGGGCAAGCCGTTCCCCAACAACGAGCCGGGTCCTTCCCTCTATTGCGCCGTGATCGTCAAGACGGTCGACGCTCAGACGCGAGCCAAGACCGCCATCAACGAGCTGTTGCGCGACTGATTGGGTGGCAATGATATCGATTGCCGCCGCAATGCACTGTCAAGCTGGCAACGGCATCAAACGACAAGCAGGAGCAAGCCATGGCGCGGACCTACCGCGCGCTCGACTCCGACAAGGTCATCGAGACGATCGGCGTCTTGCGCCACCGCATCGTCGAGCGCTTTCCCGGCGCCGGGCTCGGCGAGGTGTGCGCGGAGCTCCTGTTGCTCGCGGGCGAGAATTCGGCCAGGGCCGAGAAGATCGCCAGGCGCAACATACCCTTGCGCGTCGCCATCTTCGTCCTGCTCGCTGCGGGCGTGGCCGCGCTGGCGTGGATCGTGCGGCTTTTCACGTCGTTTCCGACGGCGGTCGACAACGTCTTCAGCGTTTTGCAGGGCGTGGACGCAGGCGCCAATCTCATCGTGCTGACGGGCGCCGGCGTGTTCTTTCTGACCCGCATCGAGGAGCGCCTGAAGCGTCGTGCCGCGCTCAAGGCGTTGCACGAGCTGCGCTCCATCGTGCACGTCATCGACATGCACCAGCTCACCAAGGACCCCAGCGCGGTGGTGAGCGTTGCCGGCAACACGCCTTCCTCGCCGGCGCGCACGCTCTCCCGCTTCGAGGTAACGCGCTATCTCGATTACTGCTCCGAGATGCTGTCGCTCACCTCGAAGGTGGCGGTCTTGTTCGCCCAGGGCTTTCCCGATCCCATCGTCACCGAGACGGTGAGCGACATCGAGCGCATCGCCGCCGGCCTGGCGCAGAAAATCTGGCAGAAGATCATCATTCTGGAGGCGTTGGGGCCGGAGAAAGAAGGCAGTAGGCAATAGGCAGTAGGAAAAAGCTTCGACACTTTCCGTCACTGCCTACTGCCCACTGCCCAAGTTGGAGCGAAACGGATGTCCAGCACCAGATCCCACGATCCGGTCCATCTCGCGCAGGCGCTGATCCGCTGCCGGAGCGTGACGCCCGCAGAGGGTGGTGCGCTGACGTGGCTCGCGGGCCAGCTGGAGCCGGTCGGCTTCACCTGCCATCGGCTCACCATGAGCGAGCCTGGCACACCGGACGTGCAGAACCTCTACGCGCGTCTGGGCACCGGCTCCCCGCATTTGTGCTTCGCCGGCCATACCGACGTGGTGCCGGCGGGGGACGAGGCGGCGTGGACGCGGCCGCCCTTCGGCGCCGAGATCGCCGACGGTGCACTCTACGGGCGCGGGGCTGCGGACATGAAGGGCGGCGTCGCCTGCTTCCTCGCTGCCGCGCTCGATTACCTCGGCGCTAACGGCGGCCTCAAGCGCGGCTCGCTCTCCTTTCTGATCACGGGCGATGAGGAATCGGTCGCCATCAACGGCACGCCGAAGCTGCTGGCCTGGCTGAAGGCGCGGGGCGAGATGTTGGACGCGTGCCTCGTCGGCGAGCCGGCGAGTGACGAGGCGGTGGGCGACCAGATCAAGATCGGCCGCCGCGGTTATGTCAACGCGCGCGTGGTGGTCCATGGCAAGCAGGGTCATTCCGCCTATGGCGAGCGCGCCGAGAACCCCATCCCGAAACTCGCCCGCATCATCGACCGGCTGTCGACCACGCCTCTCGACAACGGCACGGAGCACTTCCAGCCCTCGAGCCTGCAGGCCACGATCGTGTCGGTGCCGAATGCGGCAACCAACGTGATACCGGGCTCGGCGCAGGCCAACTTCAATATCCGCTACAATGACCTGCACACCCGATCCAAGGTCGAGGCCTGGGTGCGGGAGCACTGCGAGATTGCGGCGAAAGAGGTTGGCGCCACGTTTTCGCTCTCCTTCGAGGGCACGGGCAACGTGTTCCTCACCAAGCCTGGGCCGCTGGTCGACACCATGCGCGCAGCGATCCAGGGCGTCACGGGGCGGGAGCCGGCGCTGGCGACGACCGGCGGCACCTCGGACGCGCGCTTCATCAAGGACTTCTGCCCGGTCGTTGAGGTGGGCCTGCGCAATGCCACGGCCCATCAGGTGGACGAGCACGTGGCGCTGGCCGACCTCGTGACGCTGACGCAGATCTACCGCCGCTTCATCGAGCGCTATTTTGCGGCCTGACGCTGTCAAGGCCTCCGGCCCCGCGCCGAGGTTGCGCTCTGCCGCACAGGCGTTCGTTGCCGTTCTGGCCGTCTACGCCAGCGTGCGCGTCGCCGTCGTGCTGCTGCTCGGCTTTTCGGCAGGGCTGCCGCTGGCGCTGTCGGCCGAGACGCTGCGCGTGTGGATGGCCGACCGCGGCGTCGATGTCGGCACCATCGGCCTCGTGGCGCTGGCGAGCGTGCCTTACACCGTCAAGTTCCTATGGGCGCCGATCGTCGACGCGCTGCACATCCCGTGGCTTTCGGCTCGGCTCGGACGGCGGCGCGCCTGGCTCGTCGCCACGCAGCTCAGCCTTATGGCGACCATCGTCTGGCTCGGCACGCGCGATCCCGCCACCGCGCCGCTTGCCGTGGGCGTGGGCGCGCTCATGGTGGCGTTCGCGTCCGCCACGCAGGACATCGTCATCGACGCGTTCCGGGTCGAGAGCCTATCGGTGGAGGAGCAGGCGGCCGGCATGGCGGGCTACGTCGCCGCCTACCGCGTCGGCATGCTGGCGTCGGGCGCGGGTGTCGTGGGGCTCACCGCCTGGCTGGAGGCGGCGGGTTGGAGCAAGACCGCGGTCTGGCCCATCGCCTACGGCGTTGCAGCGCTGCTGGTGCTGGTGGGGCTGTTCGCCGCGCTGTTTGCGCGCGAGCCCAGGACCCACGTGCCGCCGGCGCACAATCCGGACAATGCGCTGACGCGGGTGCTGGCGACGGCCCGCGACGCGTTCGCCGACTTCCTGTCGCGCGATGCGGCCCTCGCGGCGCTGGCCTTTGTCGTGCTCTACAAGCTCTGCGACGCGCTGGCCGGCGCCATGACCGCGGCCTTCGTGTTGTCGGGGCTGGGCTACGACAAGGCGTCCTATGCCGCCATCGTCAAGGGCCTGGGTCTCGCCGCCCTGCTGATCGGCGGCTTTGCCGGTGGCGCCGTCGCGCGCGCGCTGTCGCTCACCACGGCGCTGTGGCTCGGCGCCATCCTGCAGATGCTCTCCAACCTGGCGTTCGTGTGGCTCTGGTATCAGCCGCCGAGCGCGTGGGCCTTGGCGGTGGCGATGGTGCTGGAGAACTTCACCGGCGCCATCGGCACGGTGATCTTCGTCGCCTATCTCTCGGCGCTGTGCCGCAGCCCGCTGCACACGGCAACGCAGTATGCGCTGCTCACCGCGCTCGCTTCCGCAGGGAGGACGGTCTTCGCGTCCGGCACCGGTTTCGTCGTCGACGCCATTGGCTGGCCGGCGTTCTTCATCGCCACGACGGCCGCCGCCCTGCCGTCGCTGGCGCTTCTCGCCTGGCTACAGCGGCGCGGGCATTTCGCGCCGCTCGACGTGGAGCGAAACGAGGGCAAGTGACCTGATCCGGCACCGGCCAAGGCCGAATTGTGTGCATGCTCGTGCGGCTCGTGTTACTATTCACCTATGCATTTGCGCATCGAAACCGAGCTTGAAGACGATGGCCGCTGGATTGCGGAGATTCCACAGCTGCCGGGCGTGCTCGCGTATGGAGCGACTGCGGAGGAAGCCTCTGCGAAGGCGGAGATTCTCGCGCTGCGGGTGCTTGCTGAACGCGGGGTGACGGCGCGTAGCGCGTAGGTTGTGTCAAGCGAAGCGACGACACAACGCCGGCCGAGATCGCGACTGCAGCGGCGCGGGCATTTCGCGCCGCTCGATGCGGATCGGAACGAGAGCAAATGAAGGCCACAGCGTCACTGTGTATGGTCGCTCAAGGGTCTACCCGCCCTTTGTATCCATCGCTAGGCAACGGAATTGATATGGAGGTGCCGGATATCACATCCTCAATCCCAATGAGAACTTGAACAGCTCCTCAGGTTTCCCGACGAAGCCAGAGATGTAGTAACGGAGAACCTCCAGATCGAAGGGGTCGTCTCCGCCAGAGAACGTATCGATGATGAAGGATAGGCTACCTCGCACGGTTGTCTGGGGTGCTATGGTGACGGGTGACACGACGCGCGGCGGCGGCTGTTGTCCTCTAAGCCGGGAGGATACTGTTTCGACATCGTCTTGACCTAATAACGCGCCCCACCGATTTTTTCCCTCCCCGCTAAGCTTGTGCGTGCTGCCGCGGCTATCCGTGATTGATAGGGCGATCCGCAAAGTAACCGCCCGATTCAACGAGGCGTTGCTAATGAACACTTCGTTGATGGTGAGTTTCGGAGAGTCCACCTCAATCTCCTTGGCCGGCTTTCCGTCTTGTACAAAGCGGACTTTCGTGGGCAAGCCGGAGTACCTGGCGTACGCAGGGC
>VBAB01000315.1 GCA_005888525.1 Alphaproteobacteria bacterium | reverse complement strand
TGGACGTCATGACGATCAGCGTATTCTTGAAGTCGACGGTGCGGCCCTGGCCGTCGGTCAGGCGACCGTCGTCGAGCACCTGCAGGAGCACGTTGAACACGTCGGGGTGCGCCTTCTCGATCTCGTCGAACAGCACGACCTGGTAGGGCCGGCGGCGCACGGCCTCGGTGAGTGCGCCCCCTTCCTCGTAGCCGACGTAGCCCGGGGGCGCGCCGATCAGGCGGGCCACGGAATGCTTCTCCATGAACTCGCTCATGTCGATGCGCACCATTGCGGCCTCGTCGTCGAACAGGAATGCCGCGAGCGCCTTGGTGAGCTCGGTCTTGCCGACCCCGGTGGGCCCCAGGAAGATGAACGAACCGATGGGACGGTTGGGGTCCTGCAGGCCGGCACGGGCACGCCGTACGGCCGTGGAGACGGCCTCGACCGCCTCGCGCTGGCCGACCACGCGCTTTGCGAGCGTCTCCTCCATGCGCAGCAGCTTGTCGCGCTCGCCTTCCAGCATCCGCTCCACCGGAATGCCGGTCCAGCGCGAGACGATCTGGGCGATGTGATCGGGGGTGACGGCCTCCTCGACCATCGCACCCTTGCCGTCGTCGGCTTCCAGGGTCTTCAGCTTCTTCTCCAGCGCCGGTATGACGCCGTAGGCCAGCTCGCCGGCACGGCCTAGATCACCGCGGCGCTGCGCCTGCGCCAGCTCGGTGCGGCGCTGATCGAGCTCGACCTTCATCTTCTGGGCGTCGCCCAGCTTGCTCTTCTCGCCTTCCCAGCGTCGGGTCAGCGCCTTGGATTTCTCCTCGAGTGCGGCGATATCCTTGTCGAGTCGCGCCAGCCGCTCCTTGGAGGCCGCATCCGTCTCCTTCTTGAGCGCCTCGCGCTCGATCTTCATCTGCATGATGTCGCGATCGATGGCGTCGAGCTCCTCGGGCTTGGAGTCGATCTCCATCTTGAGGCGGGAGGCCGCCTCGTCGACCAGGTCGATGGCCTTGTCCGGCAGGAAGCGGTCGGAGATGTAGCGGTTGGAGAGCGTGGCGGCGGACACCAGCGCCGAATCCGTGATGCGCACGCCGTGATGCTGCTCGTATTTCTCCTTCAGGCCGCGCAGGATGGAGATGGTGTCTTCCACCGTCGGCTCGGACACGAACACCGGCTGGAAGCGCCGCGCCAGAGCAGCGTCCTTCTCGATGTGCTTCCTGTATTCGTCGAGCGTGGTGGCGCCGACGCAGTGCAGCTCGCCGCGCGCCAGTGCGGGTTTCAGCAGGTTGCCGGCATCCATGGCACCCTCGGCCTTGCCGGCGCCGACGATGGTGTGCAGCTCGTCGATGAACAGGATGATCTTGCCGCCCTCGGCCTGCACCTCGGACAGCACAGCCTTCAGCCGCTCCTCGAACTCGCCGCGGTACTTCGCGCCCGCTATCAGGGAACCCATGTCGAGGGCCAGCAGCTTCTTGTCCTTGAGGCTCTCAGGGACATCGCCCTTGACGATGCGCTGGGCCAGTCCCTCGGCGATGGCAGTCTTGCCGACGCCGGGCTCGCCGATCAGCACGGGGTTGTTCTTGGTGCGTCGGGAGAGCACCTGGATGGTGCGGCGGATCTCCTCGTCGCGGCCGATCACGGGGTCGATCTTGCCCTCGGCGGCGAGCGCCGTCAGATCCCGCGCGTAGCGCTTGAGTGCGTCATAGGCCTGCTCGGCGGACGCGCTGTCGGCGGTGCGCCCCTTGCGGATGTCGTTGATGGCCGCATTCAGCGTCGTCGGGTTGACGCCGGCATCCTTGAGGGCGCGGCTGGCATCGGACGCCTCCATCGCCAAGGCCAGCAGCAGCCGCTCGACCGTGACGAACTTGTCGCCTGCCTTGTCCGCGATCTTCTGGGCGGTATCGAACACGCGCGCCAGCTCGGGCGCCAGGTAGACCTGACCGGCACCGCCGCCGGACACCTTGGGTCGCTTCGACAGTGTGAGCTCGACGGCTCGCAGGGCATCGCCCGGGCGGCCTCCGGAACGCTGGATGAGCCCGGCTGCCATGCCTTCCGGGTCGTCGAGCAGCACTTTCAGGAGATGATCCGGGCCGAACTGCTGGTGGCCCTCCCGCAAAGCCAGGCTCTGCGCGGCCTGCACGAATCCCTTCGCGCGGTCTGTATATTTCTCGAAGTCCATATCATCCCTCCTCGGCACGGGAGCCCGCCCCCATCGGGCACGTGAGCCGCCGTCTTCTGACAGGATCGAAACCAAGGCTTTCCGCAGACCCGGTGTACGGCATCTGCGTGAAAACCTTGCCCACGCAAGATATAGGGTCGTGCCGCAGGGCCATAAAGACCATGACCCAGATCAATTTCATCCCGCCCCGCGCGCCACGTTCGTGACGCCCGCAAGGGAATGTTCACCATGGCGGCCGTTAGGGCGCGCGGCATCCTTCGCGCCAACGGACCCTTCACGGAAGCGGGCTGATAATCCCGGCTCACGGGCAGTCGGGGTAATACCATGGGCGGGATGGAGACGGGGGTCTGGGCGCTCCTTATGGGCTTTTTCCTCCTGCCGAGCCTAGCGCTGTACGGCTTCCTCGCCTGGAGCATCATGCACTTTGTCCGGCGGCGCGAGGCGCTCTA
>VBAB01000314.1 GCA_005888525.1 Alphaproteobacteria bacterium | reverse complement strand
CGATCATCATGGCCGGCATCGCCTACAACCCCAACAACGTGTCGGCCGCCGAGGCACCGAAGACGTGGGAAGACCTGCTCGATCCGAAATGGGCCGACGCGGTCAACGTCAAGGTTTCGAACTCCGGCCTGCAGCACGGGGTGTGGTACATGCTGAAGCCGATCCTGGGCGACGACTACTTCAAGAAATTCGCCGCCATCAAGCCGCGTGCCTTCGATTCCTACGTCCAGCAGTACGGCCGGCTGGTCGACGGCCAGGACAAGATCATCATGGGCGCGCAGTACTCCGGCTACATCGAGTTCAAGGCCAAGGGCGCGCCGCTCGCCTTCGTGTTCCCGGAGACCGGTGTTCCCACCGTGTCTGAGACCTACGGTATCGTCGCCGATGGTCCCCATCCCAATGCGGCTGAGCTGTTCATGGACTGGTTCCTCTCCCCGATCGGCCAGCAGGCGCTGAGCGACGCCCTGCTGCTGCATTCTCCCCGTCCCGACGTGCCGGCGCCGGCCGGCAGCGTTGCCCTCAAGGATATGAAGCTGCTGATCCCGGCCGACTGGGACGCCTTCGAGAAGAGCCGGCCCGAGTTCGCCAAGGAGTGGGATCGGATCGTCGGCGCGCGGCGCTGAGGCGGCCCTTGGCGTCGGTGTCCGGAGGCGTTTTGCGGCCGCGCTTCAACTGGCAAGCGCTGGTCACGCTCGCGGTGCTGCTGGCCGTGGGCTTTCTCGTCCTGCTGCCGGTGGTGTTCCTCGTCGAGGAATCGCTCAACACCGGCGATCCCATGGCGTTTCCACCCGAGCAGTACGGCATCGCCAACTACGTCGCGATGCTCGAGGAGGACCTGCACGTTCTCACCAACACGGTGATCATTGCCGTGGCGGCCACGGTGATGGCCATCCTGATCGGGTTCACGCTGGCCTGGATCCTGACACGGACCAACGTCCCCGGCCGCGAGAAGCTCGAGCGGCTGATGGAGCTGCCCTACTACATGACGCCGCTGGTCGGCGCGCTCGCCTGGGCGGTGCTGGCGAGCCCGAAGAGCGGTTTCTTCAACCAGATCTGGCACTGGGCAGGCGGACGCGGCGATCTGTTCAACATCTATTCGATGTTCGGCATCGCCTGGATCATGGCGCTGTTCGAGGGCACGGTTGCCTTCGTCATGATCTCGGCCTCGATGAAGTCGATGGACCCGGCGCTGGAGGAATCGGCGCGCGTCATCGGCGCCTCCAAGCTGCGCACGGCGCTCACCGTCACCTTGCCGCTGGTGATGCCGGGCGTGCTGGGCGCCACGCTGTTCGTGTTCGCCGAGATGCTGGGCTCGTTCGCGGCTGCCCTGGTGATCGGCATTCCCGCCCGTGTCTACGTCATCACTACGGCGATCTGGGATTCCACGCTCAGCTACCCGCCCGCCTACGGCCGCGCCTCCGCCATGGGGCTGGCGCTGTTCGCCGTCATGTTCGTCATGTTGACTTTCTATCGCTGGATCATCGGGCGCGGCAGCTACGCCACCATCACCGGCAAGGCGTATCGGCCGCGTCCGATGGATATGGGCCGCCTGGCCTGGCTGCTGTTCGGCGTTTGTGCGCTGTACATTCTCCTCGCCGTGGTGCTGCCGATCGCGGCGCTGATCCTGACCTCGTTCCAGCGCTTCGCCACCGCGCTGCTGCACCAGGCGCAGTGGACGCTCGCCAACTACGAGACGGCGCTGGCGCTCGGCCCGGTGCGCGAGGCGCTGGTCAACAGCCTGATGCTGGGCTTCGGCGTGGCGACGGTGGGGGTCGTCATCATGGCGCTGGTGGTGTGGATCATCTATCGCTCGCAGCTCGTGGGGCGTGGCGCAATCGAGTATCTCGTCATGTTCCCGCAGGCCGTGCCGCGCCTGGTCTTCGGCCTCGCGCTCCTGTGGGCATGGCTCAACATGCCGATCCCGATCTACGGCACGCTGTGGTTGCTGGCGCTGGCCTATTTCACCGTCATGCTGCCGCTCGGCGTGCGCACGCTCGCAGGCGTCGTGCTGCAAATCGACAAGAGCCTCGAGGAATGCGCCCGCGTCTGCGGCGCCGGGTGGGCCTATCAGATGCGCACCGTCACCCTGCCGCTTCTCAAGCCCGGCATTCTCGCCGCCTGGCTGCTGATCTTCATGGCGTGCGTGCGCGAGCTCGGCGCCTCGGTGTTCCTGATGGGCCCCAACGCCAAGGTGATCGCGCCCTCGATCGTCAACGCCTTCGCAACCAGCGGCACCGAGCTGACCGCGGCGATGGCGTTGATCCAGACCTTCACGGTGATGGTGGCGCTGGTGATCCTGTTCCGGCTGACGCGCGGCATGACGAGGGAATTGACGTGAGTGGCAGCGCGGACCGGATCGAGTTGAGCGACCTCGTCATCCGCTACGGCGATGCAGTCGCCGTCAACGGCGTCAGCTTCAATGTCGGCCGCGGCGAGCACGTGACCCTGCTCGGCCCCTCGGGTTGCGGCAAGACCACGACCTTGCGCGCCATCGCCGGGTTGGAGAAGCCGAGCACCGGCAGCATCCGCATCGACGGCCAGGCGATGTACGACGCCGCCGAGCGCCGCAATGTGCCGACCGAGCAGCGCGGCGTGTCGATGGTGTTCCAGTCCTATGCCGTGTGGCCGCACATGACCGTGCTCGACAACGTGGCCTACGGCCTGCGCGTGCGCAAGCAGAGCAGGGCCGAGATCAAGGCCAATGTCGAGCGCGCTCTCGATCTCGTGCAGATGCGCCATCTCGCGGAACGGCCGGCCTCGAAGCTTTCCGGCGGCCAGCAGCAGCGCGTGGCTCTGGCCCGCGCCATCGCCTTCTCGCCCACGGTGGTGCTGTTCGACGAGCCGCTCAGCAACCTCGATGCCAAGCTGCGGGCCGAGATGCGCGTCGAGCTGCGCGAGCTGCAGCGCCGGCTCGACATCACCTCGGTCTACGTCACGCACGACCAGGAAGAGGCGCTCGCCATCTCCGACCGGGTGATCGTGATGAATGTGGGCGTGATCGAGCAGATCGGCACGCCGGAGCAGATCTACAACCAGCCGAAGAACCGCTTCGTTGCCGACTTCGTCGGCTCAGCCAACCTCATCAAGGGTCGCGTGCGCGAGCCTCGGGCAGCTGCT
>VBAB01000313.1:7126-8550 GCA_005888525.1 Alphaproteobacteria bacterium | reverse complement strand
GCGAGTGATGTCTGACGACGCGCGCACGCAGCTTGCCGAGCATCACCTCGGTGCCGAGCTCCGGGCGTGCCGGTGTGGCGATCGAAGCACCGGAAATCGACACGTCGAGCACGCGGCAGGTAAGCGTTATGCCTTCCGACAGCTGCAGCGCGGAATCGCCAATGTTCGGCGTGATGCGATCGTGGCGACGGCCGTCGACGGCAAGCTCGGAGCGATTGGCGAGCCAGGTCAGCTGTGCCGCCAGCTTCTCTCGCTTGTGCTTGGTCGCATTGATCTTGAAGGCAAACCCGCCCTCGAACACCCGCGCGACCTTGCCTTCGATGCCACCGATGTGATCGAAGTAGGCGACCACGCGCTCCCCCAGGGGCACCGTGACGGGGGACATCACCGCTGCCCCGCCGGCCGAGACATCGACGAGCTTGCAGGGATGCTCTTCCTTGTTCTCGCGCATGAAGCGACCCAGCAATGTCACCGAGATGCGCTTGTGACGGCGCCGATCCGGTACAATGCGCGAGAGAACGCCTTGTGGGCGCCGGGCAAATGTCATGGGACTGGCGGGCATCTGATTGTGCAGGTCCCCGGTCGCTCACAGGTTCATGCTCGGGTCGTTGCATCGAGCACAAGCCGGGTTAACGAGCGGTCCGAGCGACTATGTCGGGATTGACTTAAGGAAGCTCTAACGCTTGCCCCGTTTAGAACCACACGGCAGCCCGCCACGCCGAGCGTACGCCCAGGGCCTGGGGAGGAGCCCGATCCATTAACTATCCGTGCTCGGCTAGCGTTTGTCGTGTTTGCCGTCGACGCGGCCGCCTTCGAGGACGCGAAATCGCCGCTGGTCGGCTTTTACCGTCTGCACGGCTGCATCCGTCAGCGCCGGCCGGAAGGGTGGAGGCGTGCCCAGCCGCGCCGCGATCGCGTGCGGCCGCCCATCGGGCCAGATGGTCTGATGGTGCTTGAGATGCCGGCCGCGCAAGGGCTCGCTGCCGAGCCAGTAGGGCGCCGACGTAGCGCTCATGGCGCCGATGATGCGGGTGATCTTGTTGCCGGTATGGACTAGCGGCAGCAAGTTGACATCGATCTCGACACGGTGCCGGTCGTCGATGGCGCCTTCGACGGTGAGAAGGCCCGCCGCCCCCTGCTCGCTGATCGTCGTTAAGAGCCGCTCGAGCATCAGACGGTCCTGCTCGCTCCAGCCCGCGAGGAAGTTCTTGCCACGCAGCTCCGAGCCGAACAGCTCACACAGCCGCGTGCCGGCGAGGCGGAATTGGTACGTGCCGGCCTCGACCCGCTCGAGCATGAACGTCTCGGCCAGGACGCCGGCGATGCGCGAGGGCTCGATCTCCAGGCGATGGGGCGCGATGCGCTCCGCGCGCAGCTGGTTCCAGTAGTTGAAGAGTGTCTGAAGGGATCGTTGCATGATGCCG
>VBAB01000313.1:0-7061 GCA_005888525.1 Alphaproteobacteria bacterium | reverse complement strand
CGATGGGAACCCGTGTTGCTTCTGAGCGCTCAGGGTCATCTCTCCCCGAAGCACTTCCCTGCCGCCGGACTGTGCCGAATTGAGACGACTGTCGGCCCGTGCGTGGGGAGCTGGAGCACCATTCGTGCCACCGACGCCGCCGGGATCGGCGTGCAACGGCGCGGACGGGACAGGTTGCCGTTAGGGTTGTCAGCACCGAGCCTGGCGTGTTAGCGGGCTGTGCCACCCGAACGCGCCGGAGCACGGCCAGCCTTGGATCAACGCCAACCGATCTTCAACGTCCCAGGCGTCGTGCTGGGGCTGCTGGTGAGCTTCGTTGTCGTTCACCTTTTGCGCTGGGCCCTGCCGGCGGAGGACGGCGCGTGGCTGACTGCGGCGCTCGCGTTCATTCCGGCACGCGAGACGGGGCTGGCGGACGATCTGCCGGGAGGCCGCATTGCCGCTGTCACCTCGTTCATCACGCACCAGTTCGTCCACGGCGACCTAGCCCACCTGGGCATCAACTCGGCCTGGCTCCTGGCCTTCGGCACCCCCGTCGCGCGGCGCACCGATGCCGCGCGCTTCGTCGTTTTCTTTCTGCTGGCCGGGACCGCCGGAGCTCTGCTTTATCTTGCGGTCAACGGCGCCGTTGTGATCCTGGTAGTGGGGGCGTCGGGCGCCATCTCGGGGTTGATGGGCGCTGCGTTCCGCTTCCTGTTCCGCAGCCTGGGGGACGGCGGGCCGATGGGCTTGGCGCGCGCGAGCAGCACGCCGCTGATGCCCCTCGCCGAAACGCTGCAGGACCGACGCATCCTGATGGCGATCGCCGGCTGGACCCTCATCAACGTGCTGCTGGCGTGGGGGGCAGTGGGGCTCACCGAGGCCGCGGGCATTGCCTGGGAGGCGCATCTGGGGGGATTCTACGCCGGGCTCCTGCTCTATGGGTTCTTCGACCGTCCACCACCACCCGAGGACGATGCTGCAGGTGCGGAATAGGTCTATTGCGCATCCTACTAAAGTCGAACACTATCGCCATCTAGCCGGTGGGCCAGGCCGCGAGAACAACCGGCCGGCGAAGTACAGCGCGACAGGGAGGGCACTTGCCCTGTGCTGTAGCTCGTCCGCGGTTGCAGGCGGATGGGAGGAAAAAGCGATGAACGTATCGGCAATTCTGAGGCAGAAGGGCAGGGCGGTGACAACCGCGCATCCCGACACGCCATTGGTGGAGATTGCCAACAAGCTTGCCGCCAAGCGCATCGGCGCGATCGTGATCGTCGGAGCGGGCGGCGAGATTTGCGGCATCGTCTCGGAGCGCGACGTCATCCGGGCCCTGGCGACGAGCGGGGCCAGCAGCCTGAAGGAGCCCGTGGCGCAGACGATGACCCGGCAGGTGGTGACCTGCCTGGAGACGGATACGCTCGACGAGCTGATGGCGATGATGACCGCGCGCCGGTTCCGGCATCTGCCGGTGGTCACGGACGGCGCCCTGGTCGGCATCGTCTCCATCGGCGACGTCGTCAAGCATCACGTGGCGGAGGTGGAGATGGAGGCCACGGCGATGCGGGACTACATCACGCACAGCTGAGCCTCAGAAGGGGGGCCAGACCCCCTACCCTCATGCCATGCGCACCAGCGCAGGGCTCACGCTGCGCCGCGCGCCGATCTCGATCTTGATGTCGTCGATCTCGCGCTTGGTCGCGGTGATGCCGCACTCGATCAGCGCCTCGGCGCGGTGGAAATCGAAGAGGCCGAACGCGGGCAGGCGCGGCTGGATGATGATATCGGGCGGGTCGCCGGCAAGCCGCGAGCGGGAGATGCGGTCCTGCACGATATTGAAGGCTTCAATCATCACGCGCGAGATGCCGGGGCCATTGTCGGTGCGGCCGAAGAATTGGCGCTGCAGAAGCTTCTTCATGGCGCGGCCGTTGCGGGCGATGACACCGGACTGGGGTTCCGGCTCTGACTCTGGCTGGTATTGCGGCTCGGATGCGGCCTCCATGTGAGCAACGACCGTGCCGCGGCCGGACGTGTCGGAGGCTAGGTTAACCGCAATCACATAGCGCGCGCCGAGCGCGCGGCATACCGAGACGGGGATCGGGTTGACCAGCGCGCCGTCGAACAGCCAGCGACCATTGATGGCGACGGGACGGAAGATGCCGGGTAGCGCATAGGACGCGCGCATGGCGTCGACGAGCTTGCCGCGCGACAGCCAGATCTCGTGGCCGGTACCGATCTCCGTGGCAACCGCCACGTAGCGCTTGGACAAGTCCTCGATGCTGACGCCCTTCAGGGTGTCCTCGAGGATGTCGCACAGCCGCTGGCCGTTGATCAGGCCCGAGCCCGAGAAATTGATGTCGAGGAAGCCCAGCACCTTGCGGCGCGTCAGCTCGCGTGCGAACTGCTCCAGGGCGCCGAGCTGGCCTGCCACGTAGCAGCCGCCGACGACAGCGCCGATCGATGTCCCGGCAATGATATCGGGGTAGATGCCGGCCGCATTGAGCGCTCGCAAGACCCCGATATGGGCCCAACCGCGAGCCGAGCCGCCCCCAAGCGCCAGTCCGATCTTGCAATCACCCATCGCCGGATCCCCAACGCGCGAACGCGAGCCTCAAACCGAAAGTTTGGCCGTCTCGCCCGATGTGCAGCACCCTCAACCATAGCGCCGAGGCATTAAGTGAGCCCTACGGAGGAATTAAGAGCTGGCTTAGATGCGTGCCACGCGGTGCGCAGGGCGCAAATTCTGCACGCGGCAGCGCCGGCGCGACAGTGCAGAGTTAAAAAAGGATTAAGCGCGCCGCAGGGGAAGGTCGGGGGACGGGGGTGTACCCAGGGGGAGCGAGCGGTAGAAGCAGGAGCGCTCTCCGGTGTGGCAGGCGACGCCCTTGCCCTCCACCACGACCTCGAGCCACAGGGCGTCCTGATCGCAGTCGGTGCGTAGCTCGCTCACGCGCAGGAGATTGCCGCTTTCCTCGCCCTTCTTCCAAAGCTTGTTGCGCGATCGGCTCCAGAAATGGCCGATGCGCGTCTCGAGGGTCAGCGCCAGCGCCTCGGCGTTCATCCAGGCGAGCATCAGCACCTCGCCGGAGGCGGCATCGGTGACGATCGCCGCAATCAAGCCATCGGCGTCGAACTTGGGCTGGAAGACGAGGCCCTGCTCGATCTCGCCGGCAGATCCGCGCGAGGCAAAGAGCGGCGGATGGGCAGCCATGGAACGGTCTCTCGGGTCAGGCGTGGGGCCGCTCAGAAGCGGGGGCCGTGCACCATCTGCAGGAAGCGGTCGCGATAGCTGGCGTCGGAGTCCATCGCCCCGGTGAAGCGCGACGTGATGGTGCGCACGCCGGGTTGACGCACGCCGCGCATCGACATGCACTGGTGCTCCGCCTCGATCAGCACCGCCACGCCGCGGGGCACGAGAGCCGCCTCGATGGCGTCGGCGATCTGGGCCGTCATCGTCTCCTGGGTCTGCAGACGCTTGGCGAAGATCTCCACGACGCGCGCGATCTTGGAGATGCCGACGATGCGTCCCCTGGGGAGGTAGGCGACGTGTGCGACGCCCAGAAACGGCGTCATGTGGTGCTCGCAGTGGCTCTCCACGCGGATGTCGCGCAGCATGACGAGGTCGTCGTAGCCACCGGCCTCGTCGAAGGTCTTGGAAAGCGCCTCCGCGGGATCGAGGCGGTAGCCGGAATAATACTCATCGTAAGCGCCCACGACGCGGCGCGGGGTCTCCTTGAGACCTTCGCGCGCGGGATCGTCGCCCGCCCACGCGATCAAGGTGCGAACGGCTTCCTCGGCCTCGGCCTGCGTGGGCCGCCGGCGCGAGGCCGGCTTCAGGGGGATGGCGGCCTTCCTGGTCGCGATGTCGTTCATGGCTGGTGCTGGCTCGGTTCGCAGATTGGTGTGGGGTTTGAGAGACCTTCGTGCCCGCCGTCCGTGCATTTGCGCGACGGCGTTGAAATTCTACCTCGCAGACGCGATATGCCCAGCGGGCACGGCGCGCTTGGGGTTGCGACGATGCCACGATAGTATGCGGGATATAGTACGTCAGCATGGTCCGGGCAAGAAAGCCGGGCCTCCCGCCGCCGCACGAGGCTTTGCGCAATCGCATGACGCAGCTGAGCGAGATCTACAATCAACGCATCCTGGAACTGTCCGCCAACATTGCGGGGGCCCAGCGGCTGGCCGATGCGGACGCCACAGCAACCGCTCACTCCAAGCTGTGCGGCTCCACCGTGACCGTCGACCTCAAGGTCGAGGGAGACCGCGTCGAAGGCTTCGGTCAGACCGTAAAGGCTTGCCTGCTGGGCCAGGCGGCGGCCTCGGTGATGGGCCGCAACATCGTCGGCACCAGTGCGCGCGAGCTGCGCGAGGTGGGCAGCGCCATGCGGGCCGCCCCCCACGGGCCGGTGGGCCGACCTCGCCGTGCTGCAACCCGTCAAGGACTACAAGGCGCGCCACGCCTCCACGCTGCTGGTGTTCGACGCCGTGGAGGCGGCGCTGGCCAATGCCGAGGCCAAGCAGGGGGTATCGGCGGCCGCGCAGCCCTCGGCGTGAGGGTGCTACCATGGCCGACAGTCCCGGACATGGGGTAAAGGCAATCGGCAAAGGCGTGGCCAGGGCCGTCGTCAAGGCGCCGGTCCACGCCTATCGCTGGACCTTGAAGCCGCTGGTCGGCTGGGAGTGTCGGCACCTGCCGACCTGCTCGGCATACGCCCTCGAGGCCATCGACCGCAACGGCGCCTGGCGCGGGGTCTGGCTGGCCCTCTCGCGCATCTGCCGCTGCCATCCGTGGGGCACGCATGGGTTCGACCCGGTGCCGGATATTGCCGCCGTGCGCCATCCGCTGGCGCCCTGGCGCTATGGGCGGTGGGGTTGGCGTGAGCCAATCGCCGCGGCGCCGCGGAAACCGTAGAGGCGTTTTTCCCGCGTCAGAGCCGTTTGCGCCGCCATGGCGGCCAGGCGCTGGTTTGTCCGCCGCATGACAATGCGTCAGAAAATTATCGGCGTTCACGGCACGCCGAAAAGCGCGTAAGCTTCCGAGCGGACCTGCGTGGATGTCCGGCAGGCGGCAACAAGCTAGAAGCCGAGGCAACCGGCCACAACACCCGAGGAGGTTTGGTAAATGACTCAAGTGACAAGGCGTAAGTTCATCAAAACCGCCGGCGTAGGCGGCATGGGGGCCGCCGCGGTGTCCATCGCGGCGCCGGCGATCGCGCAATCGGCGCCCGAGATCAAGTGGCGGCTGGCGGCGAGCTGGCCCAAGTCGCTCGATACGCTGTACGGGGGATGCGAATACTTCTGCAAGCGGATCGCCGATCTCACCGACAACCGGTTCCAGATACAGCCCTTCGCCGCCGGCGAGATCGTCCCCGGCCTGCAAGTGCTCGACGCCGTGCAAGGCGGAACCGTCGAGATGGGCAATACGGCGATGTACTACTACTGGGGCAAAGACGCGGCGATGACCTTCGGCACCGCGCTGCCGTTCGGTCTCAACAGCCGGCAGATGAACTCGTGGCTGCGCTTCGGCGGCGGCAATGAGCTGCTCAACGATCTCCTCAAGAACTACAACTGCGTCGGTTTCGCCGCGGGCAACACCGGCGCGCAGATGGGTGGCTGGTTCCGCAAGGAGCTCAAGACGGTCGACGACCTCAAGGGCCTCAAGTTCCGGGTCGGCGGCTTTGCCGGCACGATTCTCTCCAGGCTCGGCGTCGTACCTCAACAACTTGCGGGCGGCGACATCTATCCGGCATTGGAGAAGGGCACGATCGACGCCTGCGAATGGGTCGGCCCCTACGACGATGAGAAGCTCGGCTTCCAGAAGGTGGCGCAGAACTACTACTATCCCGGCTGGTGGGAAGGCTGTGGGCAGGGGCACAACCTCATCAACATCGCCAAGTGGAACGAGCTGCCCAAGGTGTATCAGACAGCGGTCGCGACCGCTTCGGGCGACACGTGGGAGTGGGTTCTGGGCAAGTACGACCATGGCAACCCGGCCGCCCTCAAGCGCCTGGTCGCCAACGGCGCCATTCTCCGCCCCTTCCCCGAGCCCATCATGGAGGCCTGCTACAAGGCCGCCGGCGAGGTGTACGCCGAGCATTCGCAGACCAACCCGCACTTCAAGAAACTGTATGACAGCGTGTTGGCCTTCCGCGGTGATTCCTACCAGTGGATGCAGGTGTGCGAGCTGGGCTACGACGCGTTCATGATGCGCATGCGCACGCGTACGTAGAGCGAGATCGTTGCAGGCGGAAGCGAAGCGCTTCCGCCTGAAATGCATCGCATCGAGAAAATGCCGCCCCAGGGCGCTGCTCTGGGGCATTTCTTGTGTGCCGAGCACAATCGAGGATGGGGCCGGCTCCGATCGCCCCCCGGCGGGCGGACGCAGGGGCGCGAGCGGTGAGCCGGGCAGCCCGACGGCCTCAACTCCCGCCCAACCTGGCCAGCCGCTCCTCGGCTTCCGGGGCGCCGAGCTCGCGTGCGCGCTCGTACCACTTGCGCGCTTCCGCACGGTCGGGGACGACGCCCTGCACCTGTAGGCGACCGAGCTCGGAGGGGTCGTAGGTGGCGGCCAGCCGAACAGCGGCCTGCGCCAGCCCTGTATCTGCCGCACGACGGTAGAACTCGCGAGCCAGCGCAATGTTGCCCTGCCCCAGGTAGCGCTCGCCCTGCACCATGAGTTTCTCGGCCCGCGCCTTCTCCTCGGCCGATAGCTCGGGCGGGCGTGGGGCACTGTTGCGATCGGGTCGGCCCGCCGGGACGGGGATCGGCGGCACGAGCGTGCTCGCCCGACTCGGTTCGGGCTGTCTTTCGCCCGGCGTAAGCATCGCCGCAGGACCAACCACCAGCTCCGTCCTGCCCTCGGCCAGCAGGGCGCCGTCGACGGAAACCAGGGTGACGACGAGCACCGAGCGGCCGGAGACGCCGGCGGGGATATTGGCCTTCAAAGTCGCGAGACCGAACAGGGGTATGGCCCAGGATCCCGGACCGATGACGTGTCCGTCGCTGAGGGAGACGCTGGGCGGCAGCCCGCGCAGACGTATGAAGCTGTTGGCCGGCAGCGCGTCGCGCGGGCCGACCTGGAT
>VBAB01000312.1 GCA_005888525.1 Alphaproteobacteria bacterium | reverse complement strand
GGCGCCGCGCCTACTGCAACCCGGATTGCCAGTCGCCGCTCCTCCACCATGCAGTCGAGCCCCCGATGCGCTTCTGGCCGCCACGGTCTCTCCGTCATTGCTTGCTTTGCGACTTGCTCCACTCCAGAAACTTCTGGAACAGCCGCTCCTGCTCCGCCGTGTCGCCGGGCGCGGCGCGGGCCGCCTGCTGGCGGGCCAGCTGCGCATCGACGGCGCGCGGCGCGGGTTGGGCCTCGGCCATCCGCTTGAGCTTGTCCTCCGCCACCCAGTAGCGGTTCCAGCCCGGCACCTTGGCCGCAAGATTGATGCTCTTCCATTTGGGATGATAGGGCGGCTGGTGGAAATTCGGGAAGCGGTCGAAGTAGTATTCGACGAAGCGCTGCACCCGGCGGAAGCGGTCGCTCCCCTGCGGCCAGTTGTAGACGGCGAGCACGGCCTGCACGCCGATGGTCTCGACCCTGTCGCCGGGCTTCACGTAGCCTGGATAGTCCTCCGGCGTGAACACGGAGGGCACGTAGAAATCCTCGAACTTGTCGTAGGGCACGGGCAGGAACTTGAAGCCGGCATCGTTCTTGTTCTTGGTGAAGAGGTCGTTGGGCTTGCCCACTGTGTGGATGAGGGCGAAGATCTCGCCGCTCTTCATCTTCTCGTAGGCGATGGCGTTGTTGACGTAGACCGGCTCGACCTTGATGCCGAGGCGCTGAAAGAGGATCGGCCCCGTGACGGAAGGACCGGCGCCCGGAGTGTGGAAGCTCACCT
>VBAB01000311.1 GCA_005888525.1 Alphaproteobacteria bacterium | reverse complement strand
ACCATCTCCTGGGCTTTGCGCACGCAGGTGGCGGGATTGCCGACCGTGTCCTCGATCAGCAGCTCGATCTTGCGTCCGAGGATGCCGCCCTTGGCGTTCTGCAGCTTGGCATAGAGCTCGGCGCCACGCTTCTGCTGCTGACCGACGGAGCCCAGGGGGCCGGTGAGCGCGAGCGGCATGCCGATCTTGATGGCGCCGCCGGCCTGCGCCTGGGCGCTGGTCCACAGATAGGGCGAGGCTACAGCTGCGCCTGTGCCGGCAAGAACGGCTCGACGCGTGAAGCGTGGCTTGGGGGTCATCGCGGTTCACTCCCTGAACGTGCCGCATTTCAGCACGCGGCTGCAGGGTTCAGGCTACCGGCGCCTGGGGCATGACGCAACCGATCTTGGTTGCCTGCACCGCAGAGCTCCAATGTGTCTCAGCACCATTGCCAACTGCATGCCGATTGGCGCTAAGCTTGGAGGACACGGGATCGGGCAAGGCGACACGACATGAGCAGACAGGGTGCAAGCGGGCGGAGATCGGCGGCAAGCGAGCGGAGCTCCGCCGGCGCGCCTGACACGCGGACGAATGCCGTTGCCCGCGCCCACGGGGTGGTGGAGCTGCTGCGCGCCTCCGCAGATCGCATCGAGGCCGCACGCGCGCTGCCTGCCGATGTCGTTGCCGCCCTGCACGAGGCCAGGATGTTTCGGCTGCTGCTGCCGCGATCGCTCGGCGGCGACGAACTGCACCTCAAGACGCTGGCCCAGGTGATGGAGGTGATCGGCGGCGCCGACGCCAGCACGGCCTGGTGCATGGGCCAGGGTGCGGGCTGCGCCATGGCGGCGGCGAGCTTGAAGCCCGAGGTCGCGCGGCGTTTGTTCGGGCCCGCCGACGCCGTTCTCGCCTGGGGCGCCGGCATCCAGGGCAAGGCATTCGCGATGGACGGCGGCTATCGGGTCACCGGCAAATGGACCTTTGCCAGCGGCTGCGCCAATGCGACGCTGCTCGGTGGCCACAGCTATGTTTTCGAAAAGGACGGCACGCCGCGGAAGCGCGCCAACGGCCAGCAAGCCGACCGCACCCTCCTGTTCGTCAAGTCCAAGGCCAAGATACACGACATGTGGCACACCCTCGGCCTCAGGGGCACGGCGAGCTATACCTACGAGGTCGAGGACCTGTTCGTGCCCGAGGAGGAGACCTTCGACCGCGAGGACCCGACGGCGACCTTCGAGCCGGGCACGCTCTATCTCTTCCACGAGACCTATGCCTACGCGGCGGCCTTCAGCGCGCTCATGCTCGGCATCGCTCAGGGCATGGTGAACGACCTCGAGGCGCTCGCCATGAGCAAGACGCCGCGCGCGTCGGCGTCCTCGCTCAAGGACAGCCCCGTCTTCCAGTCCCAGTTTGCCGTGCTCCAGGCACGGCTGCGTGCCGCTCGCGCCTACCTGCACACGACGCTCGACGAGATCTGGGACAAGGTCGAGGCAGCGCGCGCGATGCCGATCGAGGAGCGCGCCAACCACAAGCTCGCCACCACCTACGTGATAAACCAGGGCGTCGACATCGCCACCGAGGCTTACCGCGCCGCAGGCCAGACCGCCATCTTCCCGATCAACCCGTTCGAGCGGCGCCTGCGCGATGCCTTGTCTGCCTCCCAGCAGCTTCAGGGCCGGCCGTCCAACTTCATCACCATCGGCCGCGTCCTGCTGGGCCTGCCGCCCGACACGATCCTGCTACGCTAGGCAGGCCAGCCAGATTCCCACCAACGCCCCCACACCATCCCAGGAGCGACCAGCGATGAGCGGAGAGAATTGCCTTGCGGGCCTCAAGATCCTCGACCTGACACAGTTCGAGGCCGGCCCATCCTGCACTGAGGCGCTGGGATGGCTGGGCGCCGACGTGGTGAAGGTCGAAAACCCCGGCGCCGGCGACCCAGGGCGGCACATCGGCCGCACGGCCGCCGATACGGATGCGCTGTATTTCCTGCAGTACAATTCCAACAAGCGTTCGGCGGCGATCAATCTGAAGGACCCGCGTGGCCTCGAGATCGTCAAAGGCCTGGCGAAACGCGCCGACGTCATGATCGAGAACTTCGCGCCGGGCGCGATCGAGCGCCTCGGCCTCGGCTATGAGGTCATCAAGGCCATCAACCCCGCCATCATCTACTGCCAGATCAAGGGCTTCGGTGCGGGCAGCCCGTACGAGAAGAACCTGGCGTTCGACATGATCGCCCAGGCCGCCGGCGGAGTCATGTCGATCACGGGTCCTGAAGACGGGCCGCCGTGCAAGCCGGGGGCGACCATCGGCGATACCGGCACGGGCATGCTGATGGCGGTGTCGATCCTCGGCGCTTACGTGCGCCGCCTGCGCACCGGCCAGGGCGAGCATCTGCAGCTTGCAATGCAGGACTCGGTGCTACACTACATCCGCAACGCCTTCGCCTACATGGAGCGCACAGGCGGCAAGCCTGCGCCGCGGGCGGGGGCGAAGACGGTGGGCGGGGGCCACCCGCCGATCGGCATCTACCCCTGCAAGGGCGGTGGCCCCAACGACTACGTTTACATCTACACGAGCGCGGCCAACCCAGAGCATTGGACGCGGCTCCTGAAGGTCATAGGCCGGGAGGACCTGATCGGCGATGAGCGCTACAGCACGCCCGCGACCCGCGTGGAACGGCGCGCCGAGGTCGACGAGCTGGTGTCGAGCTGGACGCGGCAGCATGACAAGCATACTGCGGCGAAGCTGGTCGGCAGCGCCACCATCCCGTCGGGCGCCGTCCTCGATACCCGCGAGATCGCCGACGACAAGACCTTCCAGCAGCGCAAGATCCGCCAGACCATGGCGCACCCCGCAATCGGCAATTACGTCATGAGCGGCTGGCCTGTCCGCTTCGGCAACGCGCCGCCAGCCGTAGGCCCAGCGCCGCTGCTGGGGCAGCACAGCAGCGACGTGCTCGCCGATTGGCTCGAGATGGACGCCGACGCCATCGGCAAGTTGAAGACCGGCAAGGTGATCGCGGAATGAACGTGCCAGATACCGACTCGATCAGGTCGAGGCGGCAAAGGTGTCGAGCGCTTTGCCAAACTCGCTGGCCACGAGGTCTCGATCTGGAATGATCATGTGCAGGATACCGACGTGCTCGCCGGGCGTCTCAAGGACGCCGAGGCGCTGGTGCTCATACGCGAGCGCACCAAGATCCGCGCTCCGTTGCTGGAGCAGTTACCCCGGCTGCGGCTCATCAGCCAGCGTAGCGTCTGGCCCCACATCGACATCGACGCCTGCACGCGACTTGGTATCGTCGTGTCGTCGGACATGCACGCCGGCACGCCGTCCTACGCCACGGCGGAGCTGACCTGGGGACTTGTTCTCGCGGCCGCCCGACAGATCCCCCAGCAGATGGCAGCTCTCAGGGCGGGACGCTGGCAGATCG
>VBAB01000310.1 GCA_005888525.1 Alphaproteobacteria bacterium | reverse complement strand
CGATGGGCTGGGCGGCGCTACCCGCCAGGCCGTGGCGCGCGCGGAGACGCGTGAGCAGGGCCTCGAGCTTCTGATCATGTCGCCGGAATTCCAGCGGAGGTAAGCCAATGTCGTGCAGCCAAGCGCACGCGATCAGCCGGCGCGCCTTCTTCGGAGGCGGTCTCGCCAGCCTCGCGCTCTGGAGCCTCATGCCCAGGACCGCGATCGCCGGCTCGCGCGATCCTCGTTTGTTGGTCGTGGTGCTGCGCGGCGGCCTCGACGGCCTCGCCGCGGTGGCGCCGGTGGGAGACCCCGACTATGCCCGCCTGAGAGCCGCCATCGCCCTGCCGACGACCGGCGCGGACGCGGGGCTCCCGCTCGATGGCTTCTTTGCCCTCAACGCGGCAATGCCGGCGCTGCATGCGCTCTACCAGAAACGCGAAGCGCTGATCCTCCACGCCGTGCACTCCCCCTACCGCGGCCGGTCGCATTTCGACGGCCAGGACGTGCTCGAGAGCGGGCTCGCCGGGACGGGGCGCATCGAGGACGGCTGGCTCAACCGCGCACTTCTGCAGCTGCCGGCGGCGGGCAACGCCAACCCCCGCGGGCTGGCGATCGGCGCCGTGGTGCCGCTGCTGATGCGCGGCAAGGCGCCGGCACTCTCCTGGATCCCCAAGGTCAACAGCCTGCCGCTGCGCGATTCGACGATCGCGCGCCTCATGGATCTGTACGCCGAGACCGATCCAGTCCTGGCGAAGGCGTTCGCCGAGGGCATGGAGATCAGCCGCGTTGCCGATGCCGACGCGCCGACGTCAGCGCCGGCGACCTCCCAGCCGCAGGCGCAGGCCCAGCTCCCGGCGGCCCAACTTCCTGCAGCAAGACTCAATCGGGAGTTCACCGAGGCTGCCGAGGCGGCCGCCAAGTTCCTGTCGACGCCGGAGGGCCCGCGCATCGGCGTGCTCAGCTACAACGGCTGGGACACGCATGCCAACGAGGGGCCCATCAAGGGCCAGCTGGCGGTGCGGCTAGGCGGGCTCGACGCCGCCATCCGCGCGCTCGAGAGCGGCATGGGGCCGGCATGGAAGGACACGATCGTGGCGATCGTGACCGAGTTCGGCCGCACCGCACGCGTCAACGGTACGCAGGGGACGGACCACGGCATGGCGACGGTGGCGCTGCTGGCGGGCGGCGCCGTGAAAGGCGGCCGCATTGTCGCGGATTGGCCGGGTTTGACCGAAGCTGCCCTCTACGAGGGCCGCGATCTGAAGCCCACGCGCGATCTGCGCGCCGTGCTCAAGGGCGTGCTGCGCGATCACCTGGGCGTTCCCGACGGCGCGCTGGGGACTGGCATCTTCCCCGACAGCGCCTCGGCAAAGGCGCTCGATGGCCTCGTCGCCTGACGCAGAGAAAAACGGCGGACGCTTGCGCATCCGCCGTCGTATTCACCTTCTGAGATGGAGCGTGCGGGTTACTTGCCCAGCACTTCCACCGCGACGCGGGCGACGCCCTGCGCCGTCATGCCGATCACGCCGGCTGCCGCTCTCGACAGATCGATGATGCGGCCAGCCACATAGGGTCCGCGGTCATTGATCTTGACCTCGACCGAGCGGCCGTTGCCCATATGCGTGACGCGCACCCGCGTGCCGAAGGGCAGCGTCTTGTGCGCGGCCGTCATGGCGTTGGGATTGAACCGTCCGCCGGAAGCCAGGGCCTGCGGCTGCCAGTAGAACGAGGCCATGCCCCGCGAGCCGGGACGCTTCTGGCTGTCGGTGTCGAGGCCCTTCTTGCTCCAGGCCGGCGGCGTCGCCGGTGGGACGGCCGGCGCCGTCACAGTGCGCTGGGCCGGCTTTTGGCGCGGATGGACGACCTTGTTCCGGCTGATGCCAGGTTTACGGGCCGTCCGCTGATGACGCCGCGTGTGCTTGGCGACGCGAGCATGGCGCCGCTTGGTGTAGCGGTGCCGGGAAGCGCCGTCGTTTCTGTGGTAGCGGCGCCTCGGCCTGACTTCGTCGTCATCGTAGGCTTCGCTGTAGCTGGCCCGGACGAGGCGTGGGCGCTCCGAGGGGTTCGTGGTCCCCAATCGAGATCCCTCGGCCAAGCCTACCTTGGGGTCGGCCGCCGCAGGCAGCGAGAGGCCCGCAGTCAGCAGTAGCGAAAGCACGAAAGATGCAAGCAGATATCTCATGTTCTTCATCTCCTCTGCGCATGACCTTTCGACCCCGGGGCTGGCCCGACGCCAGCCCGTCAATGCAGGAGCGCGTCGAGCGTTCCCGATTGGTTGATTTTGGATGAACGGGAGCGGTGAGTTTGATGTCCGCCTGAAGTTCGTCCCGGAGCCGAATGCCGGAACCCCGCGAAAGCGCTGCTGAATTTTTGCCAGCAGCGCGCTTCCAGCGGGCGCAAGACAGCAAGCGAGGGGGCAGGGTCAACCGCAAATCATGAACCGGATTCATGCATTTGCCGCAGGTGCTTCAGATTCAGCGTTAGAATTCAATGCGCCACAGCATCGAGCCACACCGCTGAGTGTCGCATGGGCCACATGGAATTATTGTCGCAAGGGGGAACGCCGCGCTCTCTCTGGAGCAGAATCGCTCTCAGATTGAATGATCCGCCGCCAATGCAACGTGAGGCTGAAGCGTGAATCCTGCTCCATGTATCGAGTCATCGAGCGAGATCCACGTTCCCTAATGGAAGCCCTAGCGCTCCCATGTGCAACGATCTCGCTCCAGTCCAATCCACGTTCGAGCTTGGGCGCCCGCCGCTCACAGCGATCCCGGATAGCCGCCGCCGTCGATGAGCAGGTTCTGGCCGGTGATGTAGCCCGCGTGCGCCGAGCAGAGGAAGGCTACGACCGCGCCGAATTCCTCTGCCGAGCCGAAGCGCCCCGCCGGCACGGCGGCCTTGCGTTCCGCCTCCACCACCGAGAGCGCTACCTTGCGCGCCTCCGCCATCTTCTGGGTGGTGCCGCGCAGCCGGTCCGTATCGAACGGTCCCGGCAGGATGCCGTTGATCGTCACGTTGCTCTTGACGGCCTTGCGCGCCACCACGGCGACGGCGCCGGTGAGGCCGAGCCGCGCGCCGTTGGACAGCTCCAGCGCCGCGATCGGGTGCTTGATCGACGCCGACGTGATGTTGACGATGCGCCCGAAGCCGCGGTCCATCATGCCGTAGACGGTGGCATGGATGAGCGCGATGGGCGTGATCATGTTGCCCTCCACCGCCTTGCGCCAGTCGTCGAGCGAGAAGCCTTTGAAGTCGCCTGGCGGCGGTCCGCCGGCATTGTTGATGAGGATGTCGGGGTTCGGGCAGGCGGCGAGCAGCGCCTTGCGCCCCGCCTCGGTCGTAACATCGCATACGACGGGCGTCACCTTCACGCCGGCGGAGGCCAGCTCCTTCGCCGTCACGTTGAGCGCTTCCGCCCCGCGCGCGCAGATCGTCACATCAACGCCTTCGCGCGCCAGCGCCTGCGCGCAGCCCTTGCCCAGGCCTTTGGAGGCCGCGCAGACGATGGCTTTCTTGCCCTTGATGCCGAAATCCATGGTGGTTTCCTCCGATGGGTGCAGAGGGGGTCAGACCCCTTGCCGTTGCGTTGCGGTTCTGTGCAATCCGTGAAGGCAAGGGGTCTGACCCCCGCCGCCCTACTTGCGCAACTCCTTGTCGATCTTGTCGAACATATAGGCCCATTTCGCCTTCTGCGTCTCGACCAGCGCCGCCATGCTGGCGCGCAGGCCGACCAGCAGCGTGCAATCGGGAGCTCCGCCCGAGGCGCCCGCCTGGCCGCCGCCCGTGATGCGGGCGAGCAGTTCATCCGACTTCTGATCGAAGCCGGCGACATTCTCGTCGCGCAGCACCAGAGGCTCCGCCTCCTTCATGAACTGATCATCGCTCCACCCGCGCTTGGTTTTGAGCTGGCGCAGCTTGGCCTGGAACGGCGGCGTGTTCTGTAGCGCCAGGTCGCGCAGCGCTCCGCCCGCCTCGTCGACCACGGCCTCGAAATCCGCCTTGCTGCATTGCGCCTGGGCCAACGCCGGACGCGCCCCGGACAAGGCGATCAGCAGCGCCGCTAGCAGCAGGAAGCCAGCCCGCATCTTCCCTTGGCTCTCCCCGTCCCAGGTCGGGCTACCCTTGGCCCGGATGCAAGCCCGGCGCAAGTGGGGGAGAGACAGGCGGAAGGCGTTAGCAGTTCCCGCTACTCAGAAGGCCGGCCCGAACTTGTTGGACTTGGGGAAGCCCCTGGGCGCCAGCCGACCTGCCTGGGCGCGCTGGCCGACCCAGTCCCTGAGCTCCGACATGGGCAACGTGAAGGTGCGACCCGCCGGATCGAGCCAGGCGAGCCCGTCGGCCTTCTTGAAGACGCGCACGTCGCTTAAACCCCCGTCCTTGTAGCGCTGCAGCCGCACGCCTTTGCCGCGGCCCATCTCGGGCACCTCGTCGGCCGGGAAGATCAGCATCTTGCGGTTCTCGCCGATGGTCGCGACAGT
>VBAB01000309.1:13586-15179 GCA_005888525.1 Alphaproteobacteria bacterium | reverse complement strand
CGGCAGAGGACAAGGCATGACCGGACCCCAGGGGAGACCTGCGCAATGCCATATTGACCCGTGTACTGCAATTTGCTCCTTTCGGTCCAATTCGAGTCCCTGATCGCGTTTTTGCTCCTATTTGCCCACCCGAGGACCCCCCATGCCCATCATCAACAGCGTCGCCGCCATGCAGGACGAGGTCACCGCCTGGCGCCGCGACATCCATGAGAACCCGGAGATCCTCTACGACGTGCACCGCACCGCGGGCGTCGTCGCCGACAAGCTCCGGGCATTCGGCTGCGACGAGGTGGTGCCCGGCATCGGCCAGACGGGCGTGGTCGGCGTCATCAGGGGCCGCAAGGCCGCCTCAGGTAAGGTAATCGGCATGCGCGCCGACATGGACGCCTTGCCCATGACGGAAAACACCGGTCTGCCCTACGCCTCCAAAACGCCGGGGCGCATGCACGCCTGCGGCCACGACGGGCACACGGCCATGCTGCTGGGCGCCGCCAAGTATCTCTGCCAGACGCGCAACTTCGACGGCACGGCGGTGGTCATCTTCCAGCCGGCCGAGGAGGGTGGCGCAGGCGGCAAGGCGATGGTGGACGACGGGCTGATGGAGCGGTGGAGCATCCAGGAGGTCTACGGCATGCACAACATGCCGGGCATCCCCGCCGGCCAGTTCGCCATCCGCCCGGGCCCGCTGCTGGCGGCGAGCGACGCCATCTTCATCGACATCACCGGCAAGGGGGGGCACGCGGCGCGCCCGCACGAGTGCATCGATCCCGTCCTCGTCGGCTCCCACATCGTCACGGCGCTGCATTCGATCGTCTCGCGCAACATCGACCCGCTCAAGTCGGGCGTCATATCGATCTGCATGTTCCATGCCGGCGAGGCGCTGAACGTGATCCCCGCGACCGCGCAGCTCCAGGGCACGGCGCGCACGCTGGCGCCCGAGGTCCGCGACCTCATCGAGCGCCGGGTGGTGGAAGTGGCCGAGACGACGGCGCGGCTCTACGGCGCCACGGCCAAGGCGACCTACGAGCGCAGATATCCCGTAACCAAGAACCACGCCACCCAGACCGCATTCGCGGCCTCAGTCGCCGGGCAGGTCGCCGGAGTCGATAAGGTCGACACCAACACTCCCCCACTGATGGGCGGAGAAGACTTCTCCTTCATGCTGGAGGCGCGGCCCGGCGCCTTCATCTTCCTCGGCAACGGCAGCACGGCCGGGGTGCATCACCCCAAGTACGACTTCAACGACGCCGCCATCCCCGCCGGCATCTCCTACTGGGCCCGCCTCGTCGAGACGGCGATGCCGGCCTGAGGCCCTCCCTCAGTGCCGCTTACTTGGCGGCCGTCAGGGCCGCCAGCACCTTCGGCGGGGACATCGGCAGGTCGGTCAAGCGCAGGCCTATGGCGTTGCGAATGGCGTTGGCGACTGCCGCCATTGCCGGCACGATCGGCACTTCTGCCACCCCGCGCACGCCCTGCGGGTGCTTGTCGTTGGGCACCTCGATGACGACGGAGTCGATCATCGGCAGATCGGAGGCGACGGGCATGCGATAGTCGAGAAAGCCCGGGTTGTCCAACAAGCCCTTGGCGCTGAAT
>VBAB01000309.1:4675-13553 GCA_005888525.1 Alphaproteobacteria bacterium | reverse complement strand
ACGCCGCCCTGGATCTGGCCCTCGACGTAGCTGGGGTGGATCGCCTTGCCGACGTCCTGCACCGCCGTGTAGCGCAGCACCGTCACCTTGCCCGTCTCGGGGTCGACCTCGACATCGCAAATCTGCGTCGCAAAGCCACCCGCCGCGCCTTCGGTATTGAGCGAGGAGCGCGCATTGATCGGACCGCCCGTGGCGCTCGCCTTCGCGGCCAGCTCGGCCAGGCTCAGCGGCGGGAACTCGCCCGCGTTGGAGCCTGCGGGACGGGCTTCGCCGTTCTCCCAGACGACTGCCTCCACATCGATCTTCCAGGTCTTGGCTGCCCGCTCGCGCAGGATCTGTATCACCTGCTCGGCCGCCTTCGTGACCACCATGCCGGCGGCAAATGTGACACGGCTTCCTCCGGTCAGCGCGCTGAAGCCGACGGAGCTCGTGTCGCCGATCAGAGCCTGCACCTTGCGGTAGTCGACGCCGAGCATTTCGGCGACGATATTCACCATCGAGGCTCGCGAGCCGCCGATGTCGGGATGGCCCGTCACCACCACCACGGTGCCGTCCTCGTTGATGTAAACCTGTGCGCTGGATTCCCCGCCGGCATTGAACCAGAAGCCGCTGGCGACGCCCCGCCCCTGGTTGGGGCCCAAGGGTGCCTTGTAGTGCGGGTGGTCGAGCGCCGCCTGCAGCGTCTCTTCATAGCCGATCCGGCGGAACGTCGCTCCGTAGGCCGCCTTCGTTCCCTCCTTGGCCGCATTCTTCTGACGCAGCACGAGCGGGTCGATCTTCAGGGCTCTGGCGAGCTCGTCGAGGGTGGACTCCATCGAGAAGGCGCCGATCGGCGCGCCCGGAGCGCGATAGGCCGCAACCTTCGGTCGGTTCGTCACGACGTCATAGCCCACGAGGTGCACGTTGGCGATGTCGTAAGGTGAAAGCGCGCATCCCACTGCGCCGCGGATCGGCGAGCCCGGAAAGGCTCCGGCCTGCAAGCGGTAGGTCGCCGTCACCGCGGTTATCTTGCCGTCCTTGGTGGCGCCGATCTTGACCGTGCTCGACGAGCCCGACGTGGGGCCCGTGGCGCGAAACACCTCCTCGCGCGACATCACCATCTTGACCGGGCGACCCGACTTGCGTGACAGGACCAGCGCCAACGGCTCCAGATAGACGATGGTCTTGCCGCCGAAGCCGCCGCCGATCTCGGCCGGGATCGCACGAATGTCGCTGAGCTTCTGGCCTGTCAGCTGGGCCGTCATGTCGCGCACCATGAAGTGGCCCTGGCTGCTGCTCCAGATGGTCGCGTGGCCGTCCGGCGTGACGTTCACGAGGCAGGCGTGGGGCTCGATATACCCTTGGTGCACCGGCTTGGTCTTGAAGCTGCGCTCGACGACGACATCGGCGGCAGCGAACCCAGCCTCGACGTTGCCCAGCTTGTGCTCGAGCGTGCCCGCGACATTCGATGTCGTTGCCGGACCCGGCTTGGCGCCGACCTTGGCCATGTGCTCGTGCAGAATGGGCGCACCCGGCTGCAGCGCCTCGTCGACGTCGATGACCCAGGGCAAGACCTCGTAGTCGACCTCGATCAGCTTGAGGGCTCGAGCCGCGATGTTGGACGATGTCGCGGCCACCGCCGCCACCGCATGCCCCGCATACAGCGCCTTGTCGCGCGCCATCACATTGCGGCTGTTGAAGCGCAGATCCTGGATGCCCAGCGGCGCCGGCTTGTCCCATGGGAACTCCACGAGATCCGTGCCGGTCATGACGGCTTTGACGCCCGGCAACGCCACCGCTTTCGCAAAGTTGATCGATTTGATGCGGGCGTGGGGATGGGGGCTGCGCAGGACCTTTCCCCACAGCATGCCGGGTTGCGAGAAGTCGGCGCCGAAAGCGGCCCGGCCCGTCACCTTGTCCTCGCCGTCGGGCCTCAGCGTGCGCTTGCCGATCCACTTGTTGTTCGAGCCGTTGGAGCTGCTCTTCCCGTTCCGTTCTGGACGCGCTTCGGCCGCGACCTGCAGCCGAAGGCGTTCCACCCAAATTCATCAAGATCGAAGCCCAGCCGCGAATGATAACGTGCGACCTTGCCTCTATCCTACAAGGAAGCAGCCTGCGGACAACTGCCAAACGTGCCATCTCGGCATGTCTGCGCGGCTCTCGGGGCATAGCGGCGGGCCTGGTCAGTCGGCGCAATGCCGCAGGGCGGCTCACGCGAGCTGCCGCAGCTGATAGACGGCGGTGTGCAGCACGCGGCCGATCACGGTGCGGCCGTTGGCGATGACGAGCGCGTCGAGATCGACGAGGCGGTGGCCCTTGCGCTCGTAGTTGGCCGCGACGCGGGCCCGTACCGATAGCTCATCCCCAATCCGTGCGGCCGCGAAGTTGGCGACCTTGCTGCCGGTGTGGATCCAGGGCGGCAGTACCACGTTCTCCCTGAGCGCCAGGTTGCAGAGTCGCAGGAGGGCACCGGGGTGGGCCAGGCACTCGCGGGTATAGAGGGTATCGGTCTCGCGCACGTCACGCAGGTATCCGGCGGCGTACTCGGCAGTCATTTGCATCGGGGCGATGCCGAGCCACGTACCCTCGGCGAGACTCGATTGGCTGGCCGGCGGGCGCTCCGATGGCGGCGGCGGCGTGCGCGGCTCGAACTCGTCGATCGATGGCGGTCTCGCCGAGCCGTCCCCCAACGAAGCGTGGCCGGTGGCGCAGAGCACGCCCTCGCTGTGCACCTCGAGGTCCAGGCGGGCTGCGCACTCAGCTGCGCTCACCAGCGCGATGCGGCCATCGTAGACAGGCTTCAGGAAACGGCACTGCATCTGCCCGCGCTCCAGCCAGGCGCGTCCCCAACGCTGCACGGCGGGATGGCAGGCGTAGGCATAGACCTCCACGCCGGGGACGAGGCCGCCGGCGAACCCGAGCTTCTGGGCGACCGTGTCGTCGTGGATCTTGTTTTCCGAGGCGTGCGAGAGGTTGAAGGCCTCGACGCGATAGCTCGTCGACGGGGATGTGCTCATGAGGATGCATACTACACCGCCGATCACGAGCGCTCCATGCGTTTCGCGCGGGCGCATCCGGCTGCCTTCCACATTGGCTTTTTTGTTGGCGTGGTTGGGGCGCCACAGCGCCGCCATCGGCGTTGCCCTAGATTGCCGGAAGATTCGGTTTCGAGCCGGTGTGATTCCTGCCAAAGGAAAGGGGACAGGCGCTTGCGACGTCGGACTTTCTTGATCACCTCTGCCGCCGCCATGAGCGAGGCGGCACTGGCGCCGTTCGCCTGGGCCGTGCCGAAGCCCTACAGCCGGGAGACGATGCCGCCAACCACCAGCGGCGACGCTTTCGTGAAATGGATGGTGGCCAACCGGGGCGAGAGCCCGCACTTTCTCAGGCAACGCTTCAGCCGCTACCAGACGCTGGTTGCCAATGGCGACGTGCTCGACGACCGCAACAAGCGCGCCTTCCTCTTGACCCCGCGCGAGGAGTTCACGCTCGAGCACCACCAGGGGCGCGCCTACGATCACGCCTACCTCGACATCGGCTTCGGCGTGACCATCTCCGGCCCGCACGTCGTCAGCCGCATGACCTCGACCATTGACGTCAAGATGGGCGAAAAGGTGCTCGAGATCGGCATGGGCTCGGGCTATCAGTCGGCCTATCTCGCCAATCTCACCGACAAGGTGTGGACCATCGAGATCATCAAGCCGCTTGCGGAGCGCACGCGCGGCGTCTACGACGCTCTCATCGCGCGCGGCTACACCGAGTACACGGCGATCACCAGCAAGAATGCCGATGGCTACCACGGCTGGCAGGAGGCGGGACCCTTCGACAAGATCGTCGTCACCTGCGGCATCGACCACGTTCCCCCGCCGCTGCTGCAGCAGCTCGCGACCGGCGGCATCATGGTGATCCCGGTTGGGCCGCCCGGCGCTCAGCGGCTGCTCAAGATCATCAAGGAGCAGGCAGCCGACAACACGATCAAGGTCGCCCGCTCGGATATGTATGGCGGTAGGATCGTTCCGTTCGTGCCGTTCACCAAGCTCGACGGCGAAGCCATCAAGGGGACGCACAACCAGCGGTGAGACAGCGCCACGGCAAGGGACCTCTGGCAGGATCGGCAGCGCGCTTCCGCACCGGCGCGGCGGCGTGGCTGGCGCGTGCCGGGCTGGTCGCCCGCGCGGGCTATGACTCCACCGCGCGCCGCGTCCGCACCTTCAGCGCCGGGCCCATGACGCCACACGGGACCGAGCCGCCCGCGGCGGGCGTCGAGCTGCGGCCGACGGCTTCCCTGTATCTGTCGGTCGGCCTCGTGGCTGGCGCGGTGATCGCGCTGCAGATCGGCATCATGCGTTTGTTCTCGGTCGGCAGCTGGGCGCATTTCGGCTCGCTGGTGGTGAGCCTCGCCATGCTCGGCTTCGGCCTGACCAGCGCCATCATGTGCGTGCGCAAGGGCTGGTTCGAGCGGCACTGGCAGCGGGTGGCGATGACCTCGCTCTTGCTGTTCGGTCCGCTGATGGTGGCGGCGAACCTCGCCGCGCAGCAGATACCCTTCAACGCCATCTTTCTCGTCTCCGACCCGGCGCAGAAATGGCGGCTGTTCGGCAACTTCCTGCTCTACATGCTCCCCTTCCTGGCCGGCGCCTTCTACCTCGGCACCGTCTTCCTCAAGGCGCAGCGGATTTTCGGCCGCGTCTATTTCGCCGACCTCACGGGCTCGGGGCTCTGCGGGCTGCTGTTCCTGGGGGCGATGTATCTCTTCACGCCCGAGAACCTACTCGTCGTGCCGCTCGTCTTGTGGTTTGCCGGCAGCGCGCTGTGGTGCGTGGCGGTGGAGCGTCTGCGACCGATAGCCTGGCTTTGCGTAACGGCGGTGGCGTGCGCGGCCGTGCACTTCGCGGCACCGGCCTTCGACGTGCCCAACCTCGCGGTCTCCGACTACAAGGGCGTGTCCTACGCGCGCAAGTTCCCCGACGCCGAGCGCGTCTACGAGCGCGCCTCGCCCTTCGGTTATCTGGAGGTCTACTCCAGCTCGTACCTGCACTTTGCGCCCGGGCTCTCCGACAACGCGGCATTCAACCTGCCGGCCATGCCCGCCAACGCCTACCTCGGCCTCTACATCGACGGCGAGGGCCCGAGCGGCATCATCCGCGACCTGCCGGCGAATGAGACCGCCTACTTCCGCTTCCTGCCGATGATCTACCCCTATCTGATCAAGGAGGCGCCCGACACCTTCGTCGTGCAGTTCGGCGGTGGAATCTCCACGGCGGTCGCCCTGAAGAGCAACTCCAAGAGCGTGACCGTGGCGGAGGGAAACCCGGCGGTGCTCGGCGCCTTCCGTAACGACAAGGTCCTGCGCGACTTCACCGGCGATGTCCTCCACAACCCCAAGATCAAGGTCATCGACTACGAGGGGCGCCTTTATCTCGCCAACACCAAGGACCGCTTCGACATCATCGATCTGAGCCTGGCCGACTCGGCCGGCCTGTCGAACCCCGGCGGCTTCGCCATCGTCGAGAAATTCGCCTACTCGCGCGAGGCCATGACGAGCTACATGCGCGCGCTCAGGGATGGCGGCATCCTGTCGGTCACGCTGTGGAACAAGGAGGAGCCGCCCAAGTCGGTGCTGAAGCTCTACGCCACGATGGCCGAGGCGGCGCGCCAGATCGACGGCGGGGCTATCACCGACCGTTTCTTCGTGACGTCGAGCTACCTGTCGACGGCGACCGTGCTCTACAAGCGCGGCGGCTTCACGCCGGAGGAGACGACCAAGCTGCGCGAGCATACCCGCGCCATGTCGTTCGACGAGATCTACTATCCGGGCTTCGTCTACGACTCCAAGGACACCGCATCGGTCCTCACCGACTACAAGAACTCGATCTTCCCGGACGCGCCGACGGAGGATCCGGCCCTGCCGGCCAATGGCGCCAAGCCTCCCGAAGGCCCGCCGGCGGACAACGCCCCTCTTCCGGCCACCACCATGGGTCAGATGGCCTGGCATCATCTCGTGCACGGCGGCTGGGACGACATCGCGCGGCGCTACGTGTTCGACACGCGCCTGCTCACCAACGATCGGCCCTACTTCGCGGCCTACGTGAAGCCTGCGGATTTGCCGCGCGCGTCCGACCGACTGGAGCTGCTGCAGGACGAATGGGGATTTCTTCTCGTGTGGGCGACGCTGGGCATCGCCTGCATCGCCGCCCTCTCGCTCGTGCTCCTGCCGGTCGCGTTCGGCTGGCGCACCATCTTCAGCCGCAATCCGGGCAAGTTCCGCACCATCGTCTACTTCGCGTGCCTGGGCGCCGGCTACATCATGGTCGAGGTGGGCCTGATCTCGAAGTTCATCCAGGCCTTGAGCAACGCGACGGTATCGGCCTCCGTTCTCATCACCGGCATGCTGGTGTGCTCCGGCTTCGGCAGCCTCGTCTCCGAGCGCTACTTCGAGCGCGCGCGCAGCATCATGCCGCGGATCTTCCTTGCCATCGGCGCCTTGCTGATCGGCTACGGGCTGGCCCTCGACAGCGTGCTCGATTGGATCGGCACGTTCCCCTACGCGCTGCGGCTTCTCTTCTGCTTCGTGCTGGTGTTCCCGCCGGCGTTTCTCATGGGCTTCCCCATGCCGATCGCCATGACGTCGCTGTCGCGGCTCGGCAAGGACCACATGTTCCTGTGGGCGTGGGGCATCAACGGCTGCTTCTCGGTGGTCGGCGCGGCGCTGGTGCCGGTGATCGCCACGTCGTTCGGGCTGGCGGCGGTGCTGATCTTCAGCGGCTGCGCCTACCTGCTGGCCATCGTCGGCTTCTTTGCGGTGCTGCTGCCGCTCGCGCCTGCGCCGGCCAGAGCCGCCGCAGCGTAACGTGCGCACCGCCGGCTGTCGCCATCTGCTCGCGCGCCTGACGCCCCACCCGACATCCCGGAAGCCGGAGCGCAGCGCAGGCTATCCGGGACCTCGCCGCTGGCCGCGTGGGTTTGCGGCAAGGTCCCGGCTCTACGCGCGCAAGCTGCGCACGCGCGCTGCGGCCGGGATGACGGGTGGGGTGTGCGTTCGCCTGCTGGCCGGTATGCTGTTGGCCGTTGCGGCCATGAGTTCGGCGATGCAAAGCCCTGCAGCAGCGGCGCAGACGACTTCGGCGAAGACCGAGCTGGTCGCCTTCGACCACGCGCCGTTCCCCTACTCGGGCCAGCCACCCGGACAGGACAAGCCCTTCTACGACGTCGAGAAGGACGGCCGGCGCGGGCATACCTCCCCGCGCGGCGGCATCTATTGGGAGGACACCACCTACAGCGACCGCCGCGTGCTGCTGCATATCCCGCGCGGCTTCAATGCGGCGCTGCCGGCGGTGATGATCGTGTACCTGCACGGCAACTTCGCGAGCCTCGCAGGCGTCGTGCATCGGGTGCAGCAAGTGCCGAGGCAGGTCTCGGAGTCGGGACTGAACGCAGTGCTGGTCGCGCCGCAGCTCGCGGTCAACGCCGCCGATTCGAGCGCTGGCCGCTTCTACGACGCAGGCGAATTTCGCCGCTTCGTCGAGGAGGCGGCAGTCCGCCTGGCGCGGCTGCACGGCGCTCCATCCGCCCGCGCGGCGATCGAGAGCCTGCCGGTGATCATCGTCGCCTACAGCGGCGGCTATGCCCCGGCGGCCTGGGCCGCGCACCACGGAGGCCTGGGCGACCGCCTGCGCGGCATCATCCTGCTCGACGCGCTCTACGCCGAGATGGACAAGTTCGCTGCCTGGATCGAGGGCCGCGGTAGCGCCTTCTTCTTCAGCGCCTATTCGCGCTCCGCGCTCGACGAGAACGCGGTGCTGCAGCGGATGCTGACCGAGCGGGGGATCCACTTTTCCACCTCCCTGCCCCCTTCTTGCCGACGGCGGAGGACGTCGTGCACGTCGAGTTCGTCACCAAGGCCTGGGTCGACGACCCTCTCCGCGTGGTGCTGGCCAAGATCCCCGGCTACCCCCGCACGCCACCCCCCAAGGCCCGCAAGCGCTGAGTGCCCGCCACTCCACCCGTCATCCCGGAATTCGCGCCAGCGAATATCCGGGACCTCGCGGTGAAAGTCCGACCTTGCCGGCAAGATCCCGGCTCGCGCGTTGCGCGGCCGGGATGACGGGTGGGGAGGCCGCCGCTACTTCGTCATGCCCGTGATGCTCTGGCTGACGGCGCGCGGATCGCGCGTGGGCCAGCGGCCGGAATCGACCTGGGCGAGGAAATCGGCCAGCGCCGCATTGAAGGCCGCAGGCTCCTCGATGTTGATGGCATGGCCGCTGTTGGGAACGACCAGCAGGGCGGCCGTCGGGCACGTGCGCTTGATGAAGATGCCCGGCAGCAGGCAGGGCCAGGACGACCAGTGTCGGCACGTCGAGCTTGGCCAGCCCGTCCTCCAGATCGAAGATCGACGGGCGCTCGCGCTGCACGCCGAGCTGGGTGTTGGCGGCGCCCTTGGCCGAATGCTCGGCCAGCATCGCCTTGAACTCGGCGAACCCGCGCGGGTCCTTGTTCTCGAACTGCACGCGCGTCGGGCCGTACGCGTAGGCCTCGGCGAACGCCGCCATTCCGTCCTTCTCGAGCTTGCCGGCGATGAGCGTTGCCTCGTTGCGGAACTTCTCGCGCTCGCTCTTCTCGGACCCGTAGCCGGCGCCGCCAACCAGCAGCGAGCGCGCGCGCTTGGGATACGTCAGCCCGAAATGCAGGGTCGCAAGCCCGCCCATCGACAAGCCGACGATGTGCGCCTTGTCGATCTTCAGGCCGTCGAGGACGCAGCGGATGTCGTCGCAGGCGCGCGCCTGGGAATAGCGGGCCGCGTCCTGCGGCACCTCGGAGGGCGGCCAGCCTCGCGCATTGAAGGCGATGCAACGGTAGCGCCGCGCGAAATAGCGCATCTGCGGCTCCCAGCTGCGATAGT
>VBAB01000309.1:0-4623 GCA_005888525.1 Alphaproteobacteria bacterium | reverse complement strand
CTTCTGTTGCGCCGCCGCATGCCGCGACGGGATGCCGATCGTGCGCCTATGCGGTTGCCTTCCCGCTGCGCTCAGTCTGCACTACCGGAAGGGTGATCGTGAAGACCGCACCCGACGTGTCGGTGCGATTGCCTGAACTGATGCTGCCGCGCATGGCTTCGATGAAGCCTCTGGAGATCGCCAGGCCGAGGCCGGTGCCCGGGCGCACCCGGTCGCCTTTCTGGGCGCGATAGAACTTCTCGAAGATGCGCTCCAGGTCGCCGTCAGGGATGCCGCTGCCCTGGTCGAGAACCTGGATGCCAACGGCGTCAGCGTCGCGCCGGCTGCGGATGCCGATGGTGGTTTCGGCTGGCGCGTACTTGGCCGCGTTGTCGAGCAGATTGAAGAGGACCTGCTCGAGCAGCACGGCATCCACCGACACCATCGGCAGGTCGGCGGCGATGTCCACTTCCACGTTGTGCTTGGCCAGGATCTTGCTGGCGCGCCTAATCGCGCTGCCGACGATCTCGCCCACGTCGTGCGGCGTGGCATTGGGCACCACGGCGCCGGACTCGAGCTTGGTCATATCCAGCAGGTTGGCGATGAACCGGTTCAGCCGCTCGGCCTCGTCGATGATGGTGGCGAGGAGATCGGCCTTGGCGGCATCGTCCAGCGATTTTGCCATGTCGCGCAGGGCGCCCGCCGCGCCGAGCACGGAGGCGAGCGGCGTCTTGAGGTCGTGGGAGATCGATGTAAGCAGCGCCGACCGCAGTCGCTCCGTCTCCATCGTGCGCTTCACCCGGTCGATGTCCTCGACCAGGCGGACGCGCTCGATTGCCAGCGCGGCCTGATCGATCAGGGCATCCAGCAGGCGCCGCTGGTCTGCCGTCAGCAGCGCACCTGGCCCCTCGCGATCGATCCCGAGGATGCCGATCGTTCCGCGCCCCGTTCGCATCGGCAAGAACAGCCACTTGGCGCCGGGCAGCGTGTCGGAGTCCCGGCCCGCCGTGCGATCCTTCTCCCAGGCCCAGCGGGCGGCGGCCAGGTCCGCTTCCTCGAGCGTATCCTCCGGCGGGTAGCCGGCCTTCACCGCAATCGAGCCGTCTTCAGGCAGCAGCAAGACGACCCGCACCTTCAGCATCAGCGCGGTCTGGTAGGTGGTGGCCCAAAGGGCATCGTCGAGAGGTCCGACGCCCGCGAGCTTGCGACTGAAGGCGTAGAGCGACTCGATCGTGCGCACGCGCTCCAGCGCGGTGACCGTATGGGTGCGCCCGCGCGCGGCGATGTTGGAAACGATCACGGCGACGACCGTGAACAGCACGAAGGCCGCCACGTTGGTGGGGTCGGTGATGGTGAAGGTGTAGACCGGCGGCAGGAAGAAGAAGTTGTAGCAGAGCGAGGCTGCCACGGTGGCCAGCAGCGACGGGATCAGGCCGTAGCGCACCGCGACGCCGACAACGGCCGTCAGGAACACGAGATCGGCATTCTCGATGCCGAACAGCGGCTGCATGGCCTTGCCGATGCCCAGCGCAAGAGCGATCGCCAGCAAGGCCACTATATAAGGGAGCGGGTCGAAGGGTTTGGGAGCATCCGTAGCCGGCGTCGCCTTCGCGTCGGCGGCCCGCGCGCTGGCCTCCTCGCCGGGGATGACGTGGATGCCGATGTTACCGGCCCGCCGGACGAGATCGTGCACCACCGAGCCGTGCAGGATCTCGAACCAGCGCGAGCGCGTGGACTTGCCGATGACGATATGCGTGACGTTCTGCTTGCGGGCGAAGCTCAGGATGTCGTCGTCGATGCGCCGCGCGCTGGCGGGAAGGGTGATGGCCTCCCCGCCCAGCCGCTCCGCGAGCCGCATCGTCTCGGCAACCCGGTCGCGGTCCGTCTCGCTGAACTGCAGGCTTCGCCGCGTCTCGATGCAAAGGGCGGTCCACGGCGCGTGCAGCCGGTCTGCAAGGCGCTTGGCGTAGCGCACGAGGCTGGCCGATCTGGGGTCCTCGCTCACGCACACGAGAATGCGCTCGCCCGCGGCCCAGGGACCGGGGATGGCCTGGGCCTGCATCTGCTCGAGCAGCTGCTCGTCCACGCGCTCGGCGGTGCGCCGCAAGGCGAGCTCGCGCAAGGCCGTGAGATTGGTGGGAGAAAAGTAGTGCTTGAGCGCGCGCTCGGCCTGCTTGGGGACGTAGACCTTGCCCTCTTTCAGCCGCTGGATCAGGTCGTCGGGCGTCAGATCGACGAGCTCCACCGCGTCCGCCCGGTCGAGAATGGAATCGGGCACCGTCTCGCGCACGCGCACGCGCGTGATCTGGGCCACGACGTCGTTCAGGCTCTCGATGTGCTGGATGTTGACGGTGGTGTAGACGTCGATGCCGTTTTCCAGCAGCTCTTCGACATCCTGGTAGCGCTTGGCGTGGCGGCTGCCGGGGATATTGGTGTGCGCCAGCTCGTCGACCAGGACGAGGCCGGGCCGCCGCTTGAGCGCAGCGTCGATGTCGAACTCGCTCAGGATGCGATTGACGTAGACCGTGGGCTTGCGCGGCAAGACCTCGAGGCCCTCCAGCAGCGCCTCGATCTCCTTGCGGCCATGCGTCTCGACGATGCCGACGACGATATCGACGCCCTCCTTCAGCTTGGCGCGCGCCGCCTGCAGCATCTCGTAGGTCTTGCCGACCCCCGGCGCAGCACCCACGAAGATCTTCAGCTTGCCGGCATGCTGCCCTTCCCGCCTGGCTGCCTCCAGCAGGGCATCCGGGGAGGGTCGCTGCTCGGTGTCGCGTCGCTGATCCGCCATCGATCACACGCCTGTCGGCCGGCTTCGCTGATCGGCCGGGCTTTCATCGCGCAACAAGCGCGATCTAGCGCCAGGCCGAGCCTATTCGCAACCGCGGCAGAATAGCGCTAAACCTCGACCTCCTCCATCTCGGCAACGGCGAGCGGAGCCGCATTTGGGGTCAGACCCTTCGCCTGCACATCGGTGATTATTCGCAATCGTGAGCGCGGGGGGTCTGACCCCGTTCCCGACGTCACTGCTGCGCGGTCTGCTGTTGCTGCTGCACCGTCACGGATACGTCGAGCGTCTCCGTTTCGCCGCCGCGGCGCGAGCCGATGATCGGGGCCGCGTAGCCGGCATCGAGCCCGGCCGCGAGCCGCACGTAGCGGTCCGTGGGACAGACGCGGTTGGCGACGTCGAAGCCGACCCAGCCCAGCCCCTCCACCCAGGTCTCCGCCCAGGCATGGTGTGCCTCCGATGTACCTTGCTCCCCGAGCACGAGATAGCCGGTGACGTAGCGCGCCGGGATGGCGAGCGTGCGCGCCGCGGCAATGAAGATGTGCGCGTGGTCCTGGCACACCCCCTTGCCGTCGGCCAACGCCTCCGCTGCACTGGTGTGCATGTCGGTGGCGCCCGCGACGTACTCGACCCGGTCGCGCACGGCACCGAGCAGAGCGTGCAGCTGGTCGAGCGTATCCTTGCCGTGCACGGACTCAGCCAGGGCACGGATGGCGCCGTCCGGCTTGGTCTGCGCCGTTTCCCTGAGGAACACGCGCGGGGGCGCGCTGTTGTTCAGGCCGGAGACCACGCCATTGCAGTCCTGCGTCTCGACCGTGCCACCCGCCTCGATCACCAGCTCCTCGTGCCTCCCATTGACGGTGAGCAGATGCGCGGTATTGCCGAAGCCATCCCTGAACTGCAGTCCCGGACTGGCGCCGCCCGCGCGCACCTGCCAATCGAGCACCCGCTGGCCCATGAAGGAAAGGGGCGTCAGCCGCAAGATCTGGATGGTATAGCTGACGGGCTCGGCATACCGGTAGCGTGTGATGTGGCGAACCGAGATCAGCATCGGTGCGGTCAGTCGGCGAAGTGGTAGGTCGAGGAAATCTCGGAGCCCAGGCGGTTGTTGCGGGCGATGAACTCCGCCAGGAATTCGTGCAGTCCCGATTGGAAGATGGTGTTCATGTCGCCTTCCTCCAGAAGCCGCAGCGTCTCGCGCGCGAGCGCTTGGCAGCCGTTGCTGGCGCCGTAGAAGCGGCCGAGCTCGGCCAGCGCCGATTCGATCTCGTCATAGCAGGACCGCAGCGAGCGCGGCATCTGGCGGTTGAGCATGAGATAGTCGGCAACGCGCCAGGGTTTGTAGCTGTCCCGATAGACCCAGCGATAGCTGCGGTGCGCCGATACGGAGCGCAGGATGGCGGCCCATTGCGCGTTGTCGATCTCGCCTCCGACCAGCTCGTTGTGCGGCAGCAGCACGTAGTATTTCACATCGAGGATGCGCGCGGTGTTGTCGGCGCGCTCCAGGAACGTGCCCAGCTGATTGAAGTAGAAGGTGTCGTTGCGCAGGATGGTGTTGAGCAGCGCGCCGCGGAACAGCGCCGAGCGCTCCTTGATCCAGTCGAACAGGAGCGGTAGCTCGTTGGAGTTGATCTTGGCTGAATCCTGTCCCGAGAACTCGATCCAGGCGCTATTTAGGCACTCCCACATCTCGCGGGTGAGCGCGGTGCGCTGTGCGCGCGCGTTGCGCCGGGCGGTGGCGAGGCTGGAGTAGACGCTGGAGGGATTGTCGGGGTCGAACAGCATGAAATTGACGACGTCGCGCGTGCCGTAGGCCCCGTACTTGGCGAGGTAGCCCTTCTCGCAGCCGGCGCTGC